>DGRU01000137.1:0-8662 GCA_002390025.1 Lachnospiraceae bacterium UBA4380 | reverse complement strand
GGAGCTCAGTCAAGGCGCTCAACCAAGATGGTCAGCCAGGACGCTCAATCATGGAGCTCAACAAAGGCACTCCGACATGAGAGGACAAAACCAAAATACCCCGCCGGTCACGGCGGGGCACAAATATTCAGATCCGAAACTTTTTAAAGCCCTTGTATTCTGATCAGGCCTCTGCTGCCTGCTCATCCGCTCCCGCTGCAGCAAGGAGTATTTTCGCATCCTCGATCTGCTGTGCATCGAGCTCCGCCTGACGCTGCTCGTTGATTTCCTTAGCGTCTGCAGCTATATCATTGCAGTTCTCGCGAATGAGGGATACATCCTTGAGAACCTCGTCTTTCATGCGCATAACCGCGGCTGTGCCGCAGGTATATACTTTCTTTGCATCTCTGCTGGTCAGAAGACGAATGCCGTAGGAGCCGAGCAGAACGCCTGCCCCGAGAACTCTGAGAGATTTCCAATGCCAATCCATAATCTACCTCCAATCTTTCACTCAAAAGCAGATTCTCTGACGAATCTGTATTTTGCTTTTTTTCAGGTATCTCCGTACCTTATACAAAATATGATAGTGAGTTAGTTTTCGCTCAATCGACTCCAAAAAGTCACAATAATCCGGTTAGTCGTAACTCTTTTGGCTCCAATCGGACGAACTGCCGAAGGTCTGATTCTCTCTTTCCCACAATACTCTTCTGCGGTACTCGCTCGGGGACAGTCCGATGACAGTCCGGAAGGCCCTGGCAAATTTGCTGCCGTTTTCATAGCCGAATTTTCCCGCGATCTCCAGAACGGATTCATCTGTCTCCGTGAGAAGCCTGGAAGCAGCCTCCATGCGCTGTGAACGCGCATAGCTGTAGATGGGCTGTCCGTAGACTTTTTGAAAACAGACCTTGATCTGTGTCGGTGACGCATGGAGAATCCGGGCAAATTCCGCGATCGTGATATGGCGCTCAAGATTGGTCATGATGATCTCATGGGCCCTGTCTGCCACCTCTTTCTGCGCGGCAGTATAATCGGTTTGATCCTGAAGGCCCTCTTCCGGATGCGGATCGGCCTCCGGACCTGTCTCTGCTTTCTCACTGCCCTCTATGATCACGTCCCCGGCAGGATATACAGAATCCGTATATGGTTCCACGCGTGCTGCTGCCGCAGAATGGAGATCAGATTTGTCCATCTGTGCTGTCCTTTACTCTCTGATGTAATCCTGCTCTGTGCTACAGAAGATCCGGCATCAGCCGGATATTAGATATAACTAACCAACAATCAAAAAAATGTGCTGCCATTTGTGCAGCACATTTAGTTTAACGCAACAAACTACATCTGTCAACGTGAAAAGGAGCAGTTGGCAAACAGGGCACGGACTGCGGACTGGTATTGGATCTCGTTCTTTGCCTTTTTGATCTCTTTTAGAAAGCGGTCCGCACCGGAAAAGTTTCTTCCCATGTAGAACCACAGTTCCTTCATCTTTCCCATCAGAGGTGCCTGTCCCGGAAGGCTTGCCTTCAGGCTCTGAAAGACCGCATCGTGAAAGCGTCGAAGCTCCTCCTTCTGAAGGGGGGCACCCCCGCAGAGTTCTCTTGCCAGCGCGGGATCGGCGATCAGCCCCCGCCCCAGCATGAAGGCGCCGCAGTCAGGAAAGCGGGAGCGGATCTTCTCGAAGTCCGCAAGTGAAAAGATGTCGCCGTTATAGACGACCGGATGCCTGCTCTCCTCCAGAAACATGGAGAAGGTCTCCAGGTCCGGTTTTCCGCCGTACAGATCACGCTGTGTCCTGGGATGAACCGTGAGCTCGGCGATCGGATAGCGGTTATAGATTTCTACAAGCCTTCCAGCATTGCCGGCACTTTCCAGACCGATCCTGGTCTTTACGGTAAAGCGGATTTTCTCCGGGATACTGTCTGCCTGCGGACAGGTCCTTGCAGGAATCTGCTCCATGCCACGGCAGACCTTTGCGGGAATCTGCTCCATGCCACGGCAGATCTTTGCGGGAATCTGTTCCATGCCCCGGCAGATCTCCTCCAGGAAGAGGTCCAGGGCCTCCAGGTCTCCAAGCTGGCCTGATCCCCGTCCTTTTTTGACCACGGTCGGCATGGGACAGCCGAGATTCAGATTGATCTCCCGGTAGCCCATGGCATACATTTCCTCTGCCGCCCACAGGAAATCTCCCGCCCTGTTGGTCAGGATCTGAGGAACAAGGCAGAGATCCGCATTATTCGCGGGATCGATGTCCTCTCTCTCCCGGGTCTTGAAATGGTGTGTGTAGTTGGGTGCTGCAAAAGGGGAGAAGTATTTGCAGACAGCATCTCCGAAGAACTGTCTGTGGACATTCCGATAGGCAAATCCTGTAATTCCCTCCAGAGGGGCAAAATATATCTGCATTAGTCTCCTTACATGAACGCAGAATCTCCTGCGTACATAAATCCGCCCCGGGTTATCTCAGTCGGTTCCGAATCGGAACCGTAAGGCCTTCGGTTCCTGGCCTCTATATATTCCTTGCAGGGCAGAGGCATCAGGACCTCCCACACTTCCTCCATCGAGCATCTCTCGTCGGGATCAACCAGCAGCATCTTCGTGATCATCGTGCGGAAAGGTTCCATGATCTGGGGAGAAATGCGCGCAGGCTGGTCGTCCAGCACAGCTTCGTGCAGATAGTCGTACTGCGAACTATCGAACCCCGGCAGTTCTCCTGTCAGGTACTGATGGAAGAGGATTCCCAGGGCAAAGACGTCCAGTTTGCTGGTCAGTCTGGCCTCTTCTCCGCAGAGGAACAGGCAGGCCTCCGGAGAAAAATAAACCTGATCTCCGTTGAGCTCATCCTCGGTCTCGGGAGGGCGTTTCTCCACAAAGCTGCAGTCAAAATCTACGATCTTCGCCGTGAGCGAGTTCTTTTTGGTCTTCTTGACCAGGATATTCTGCTCCTTGACATCCGCGTGGACGATGTGGTTTTTGTGCAGCATCATAAAGCTGTGGGCAATGATACGGCACAGATTTACCTTCATCTCATAGGGCAGACGGGAGATTTCCTGGACGCCGAGCCTTTCGGCCTCTACACGCTCCATAGCGACATAATAATGCGATCCGCTCCGGAAAAAAGCCTCCACTCTCACCGCATTTCCGTCAGAGGCATCGTTGAGGGCCTGATAGCGGTCCATGCACTTTTTCTCAAAATCCCTGCAGGCCATAACACGAGCCTTCATCTGCTTCTCGCCGATCACGGCATCTACAGGATAGACCGGATCCAGGAATTCCTTCAGGAAAAAGACGCGGTCGCCTCTTTTTGCAAAAGTCCACCTGGAAAAACCGGCATTTTTGCTTTGTAATGGTTCGATCAGATCAAAACCGTTAATTATCTCTCCCAAGTGTCCTTACCTCCCCGACTGGTTCTGTCTGTCAGCTGCCTCCGGCCTGTTCGGCGCCGGTCCGGCAGGCGACATAAAGCGCTCATAGCTGACGCGGTACTTTGTCCAGAGCTGTTCCTGCAGTTCCAGAGACGAATCCTCCACCATGGGCTGGATATAATCCTTCTGCAGAAGCTGCCGCCTTGCTCTCAGGACCTCTTTCAGCTGCGGATAGTCACCGTATCCGAAGCTGATCCAGGCAAGTGAATAATCATCCCCGGCAATACTGCGGATATTTTCATCCAGTTTCCGCTCGAAGGTGTTGACCGACTGGGATTCCTCCAGCGTACCCAGGAGCAGATCTTCAAAATCCATGGGTGTGGGAACATACCCGAAACAGCCGTCAGACGCTGCAAAGACCGAATATGCCTCTGCCTCACGGAAGCGCAGGGGCCTTGAATAATGGATCTCAAAACTGCTGTCCAGCGAAACGACATTTGTGAGCGCACCGTCAGACTGCAGATTGCTCATGGCATTTTTGCCTTCCAGGTCATCCTCTGTGAGCTGAGCCAGGCCGTTCCTGTCAAGCAGATAGACGCGGGAATCTCCCGCCCAGAAGCACTGGAGCTCCGTTCCGTCCTCGGTGTCCCTTACCACTGCAATTGCGGCGGTCGTGGGAAAATCCTTGACCATGGTTCCGAAAATACGGGAGGTCTCCCCTCCGTACTTCCCCATAACACGTATGGCCCGAAGCATATACTCCTTCATCTGCGCGGCTGCTTCCCTGCCCCTGGCAAGACTGCTGCCTTTTTCCATTGATTCATGAAACCAGTCATGCAGCGCCCCGCTGACAGCCCGGGATGCCATGTAGGCACCCGTGTGGTCCATATATTTGGGATATTTGCGCGAACCGATGCCTCCGCTGCCGTCAAAAACAGCAGCGACCGCACAGTTTTCACCCATGACAGAGTAAAAATTGTCCTCACCGTGGTCCTGGACCATCTCACCGGCCACCAGTATCCTGAAATCCAGTTTTTGTGCAAAAGTCTTCATGCCGCGTTTTCCTTACGTCTTTTTCCTCACGTCTTTTTTGAAGCGGGCGGCACTGAAGGCCGCCGCTCTCAAAACAATTCAAAACCCGCCCGCAGGTCCTGCGCTCCGTACGCGTGATGCCCCTGAGGGCATCATCTGCAGCAGCTGCAGCAGCGCATGCGCGGTGCATCCGGTACAACACCTACGGTGCTGCCGGGCGATGATCGACAAAATTGACCTGCCCGAAACAGATCAGATGGAAGAAGAGATTGCGTTGAGAATCTGGTCATAGTCAAATCCTGCAATACCCTGTCCTGCCTCGGACTCATAGTGGATGACGTTGTTCCAGTTATTGCGGATGGTCGTCCAGGACTCCTTGCTGGGGGTGTACAGGATCAGGCGCTTGGCGGACTCATCCATGATGCCCGGCGCATATTTGCTGCCCCACCACTCTGTCAGCTGCTCAAAGTTCTCGGCCATGCCGCGGGGATAATTCTTGGCAGACTTGCCAAATCCCAGATCATGGGTGGCATCATCCGACCAGAGGGCGATTACATGGCGCTTTCTGCCGGGGCTGTTGTTCCAGTCGGACTTGATGGCATAGGCCAGTGCCTCCAGACCGTCCTCGGGATCATCTCCGCCGCCCTTTGCCTCAATACTGCGGATGCACATCTCCAGCTCCTTGGACTGTGCGGGCAGATCAAAGAAATTGGTCACAAGCATTGCCTCACGGCCGTCCGCCAGATAGTCGCGGAATGCCACGACGCGGACACGCAGCTTCTCCACCTTCTTTTTCTTCTGTTCCATGACACGCATGAAATCCTGATAAAAATGCAGGGCATTCTCCTTTACAACACCGAGAAAAGGATACATACTCTCTGTCGCGTCAATACAGAAAACAACATCTACTCCATAAGAAATACTGCGCTGGTTTGATCCCATGATATCTCCCTTCGTCAATTTTGATATTTATTTTGATTGCCTGTTATGAATGTTCAAGTACAGCGTTTACAGACCGGATCTCTTTCAATAATAATTAATATGGGTCATAATCCCCTCACTCATTATTTTCCGGTTCAGGCTGAACAACTTGTTCTGAGTTGAGGATCGATGTCGGACTGGTACCATTCTGCTGGGTACCTGCCTGGTTTTCTGTTGGTTGTCCGGGTCCTGCAGTGGCATTCGGGCCGGCCTCACCGGCCGTACCCGTATCCGGATTCGGTATGCCGGTCAGATAAGGGTACTCAAACGAATAGAATGCAGGAATTACTGCACTGGACAGGAACGGATCAGCAGCTCTTACATTGGCCTTTTGACCATCTACTGTATAGAAAGTATCAGTTCTGGTAGATTCATTCGTGTAGTCACAAAGGAAATATGAGAATCCATTAGGACCCATTGCACGTTTTCCAGCTAGATAGTATGCCATTTCAGAGAGTCGAAAATACTCCTGTCCATTCGGTACTTTATACGTATAACGGATTTCATCGTATTCGTATTCGTTTTTACCTTTTCCGCGCATTGTAGCAAATGTACCATCAGCCAATTTGTATTTCTCGGTTTTGATGGATGTTTCTTCATAACCATCTCCGTCATCGTCCACAGTATGTTGATCGACATCATATTGAATCTTCAAAAACGAGTCTGTTTCTGACTTCCTATCACCATAGTATTCTATTTGGTCCAGGTAAAAAGAATTACTACTGTCGGTTTTATAAGTCTTTTTGACAGAGCGATAATGCCTTTTCTGACCCCCCGGTTCTCTTACTGTTTGTACCTTATCATATATTTCGGTGACCACTAAGGGCTGTGATGGATCCCTGTAATATTCAATGCCTCCGTTTTTATCATCCTGCTTGGTCTTGAGGAGCCCATTCTCATAGGTATAATATGTCGTTCCGGATAAATTTTCTTCCAAAACCGTTTCATTATTGATAGCGGGAATCTCAGAAATCAGCTGTCCGGTTCCCTTAACTTGTCTTTTCAAGGCTATTGTTTCATCATTGCTTCTTATTTCGGACTCTATGTTATATTCATTCTCACCAACAATAATCGTACGGGTTACACTAGTATACCCACTCTTCTCCTCCGAAGCTGAATTCTGAGTAGATGTCCCATCGTTTGCAGCATCAGACATTTTTTCTGAGCCCGAGCCAGTGCTTGCGGCTGCTCCTGATGGGGATTCAACACTGCTCGGTTCAGTTGTGCCCGAGGATGATTTAGCAGGAGAATCCTCTTTCTCAAATTTGCTGTTAGACGGAGGTTCTTCATCCAGAGCACCTTGAGATTTT
Organism: Lachnospiraceae bacterium UBA4380; assembly: GCA_002390025.1. Taxonomy (GTDB): domain Bacteria; phylum Bacillota; class Clostridia; order Lachnospirales; family Lachnospiraceae; genus CAG-791. The sequence continues at coordinate 2,007 of DGRU01000137.1, read as the reverse complement.
TCCGACTCATCGGCAGGCGTGACAGCCGCATCACTGTTGTTATCCGGAACGTCAGAAATTTCAGTGGACTCCGTCATTTCATCCTGCGGCTGATCGGACTTGCCGCATCTGGTGACCAGGGAGATGATGAGGGCAATGCCGAGGAGAACTGCGATCGCTCTGGTGATCCAGAGCTCCGTATCCTTGCGCGCGCCGGAACGGCGTATTATGGTCTCCGGTGCTTTCTGCTCATAGGGAGCAGAGTCGTACATCACAGGGCCTGATGACTGACGTGAATTCTGTGAAGAATAGTCATTTGCGGACATGCGAAGATTTGCATCGGGAATAGCAGACGAGGACCTGTTCTGCATGCGGGGATTCATCTGCACAGGTTTCCCGTTCTCATCCAGCATTACGGTCATATTGACTGTTTCTGCCTCCGCCGCCTCTTTTTCTTCACTGGCAGCGATCAGTCCCCAGAAGCCTCCGCACATTTCCGCATTGTCCAGCGGCTGTCTGCACTTACTGCATACAACAGAGCCGTCCTTCTGTTCCATCAGTTTTTTCAATGTCTTCTGGTCTATTTCACGTCCGCAGTTTTTACAGAACATCTTTCACTCCTTGGGTCTAATGGCTAACTATTCACTGAGGATACTGTTTTTCTGCCCGGGTCTCTGCGCAAGTGCAGAGCACCTGCACAATCATGCGCCGATCTTGGTCCCGCAGATCATGCAGAGCGGATCTTCATTGTCATTTTCCCCCTCGCAGTAGGGACAGATCCAGCCGGATTTATTGAGCTGCAGGGTGTAGAGGAATTCGCTTCTGCCTCCGTCAGCATCCCAATCGAAATTCCGGATGGTCTCATCGACCTTGCGCCGAACCTCCTCGTTTCTGCGGTCACCCAGCATTTCCGGCGGGATATACAGAGCTCCCGACATCTTGACGGGAGGAGCCGGCTGCCCGGGGTCCGAGGGGGGCACAGCAGGGGGCTCCGGCGGCGTTCTGGCGTCCTTGGGGATCACCGGTTTTGTATCTTTTGCAGCAGTTTCTTTTTTGGATTTTTTGAGATAGAAAATCAGAATGATGATCAGAACGATGATTGCGATCAGAATCAGAATGGTGGGATCCATGATATATGTTTGTCCTCCGTAAAAATTCGGAAAAAGAGCCTTGGCTGTGTCAGCAGATTCTGCGCAGAAACGTCCACGCATGTGCAGTATGTCAATTCAACATTATAGTTCGAAAGAAAAAACAGCGCAAGAAAAAAGCCACGGCTTTGACAGTTTTAAATCAAAAACTGTAAACCCGCAGCTTGTATTCGTGCCGGCGGTGGGACTCGAACCCACACGCCCTCTCGGACAGCAGATTTTGAGTCTGCCTCGTCTGCCATTCCGACACGCCGGCAAAATATAAATGATTGAAATCACCCCTGCAGGCAAAACTGCCTGCAGGGGGATCAAAAGATCAGATCAAACGGTCTGTCTCTGGCATGTCTTCACCTTGAGGCCGGGATACGGATGGATCATCCGAAGGCCTGCGGAGCGATCAGCGCTCGGTGTAAGGCATCAGAGCGAGATGACGCGCTCTCTTGATTGCACTGGTGAGTGCTCTCTGGTGAGTTGCGCATGTGCCGGTGATCCTTCTGGGAAGGATCTTGCCGCTCTCGGAGACATACTTGCGAAGCTTTGCGACATCCTTGTAATCAATGGCGTTGTCCTTGCCGCAGAACACGCAAACTTTTCTCTTTCTATGGAAGCCGCCTCTCTTTCTGAAAGGTGCATCCGAACGATTCTCTCTGTTAAAAGCCATTTCTATCCTCCTGTATACTCCCTATGGGTACGCATCGTACAGCTGATCAGCTGAAAGGAAGCTCCTCGTCGATGCCGTCAGGGATATTCATAAATCCATCCAGTGCGTCAGATGCAGGCGCGGTGTTCTGGGCAGGTGCGCTGTAACCGCCGGCATTGCCGTAGCTTCCGCCGTTGTTTCCGCCGTAGCCGCCGCCGTAATTTCCGTTTCCGGAACCGC
>DGRU01000101.1:1008-3038 GCA_002390025.1 Lachnospiraceae bacterium UBA4380 | reverse complement strand
ATAGCTTAAGCCCGGTGACCTGCCACATGGTAATTGTATTTCCGCCCCGGCAGGACGTCGGGCTTTTTTATTTCTGATCCTGTTCATGTCGTGGATTCGTCCTGATTACAAATCTGCTCCAATGACACATGCTGTTTTATTACTGCAGTGTGACACAGTGCCTGGCCCTCTGCCACACTTCATCTGCGGTTGGAGCGGCGCCAGATTTTCTGGTCTTCGGCGGCGCGGATCAGGTCGTCGCGGTAGTCGGGGTGGGCGATGCTGATGAGCATCTCGGCCCTCTCCCAGGTGGTGCGGCCGGTCAGGTTGACGGCGCCGTATTCGGTGACGATGTAGTAGCTCTGGCTGCGGGGGTTGGTGATGATCTCGCCGTTGAAGTGGGGGAGGATGCAGGAGCTGCGCCGGCCTTTTTTGTCCACGTGGGTGGAGTGCATGCAGATAAAGGCCTTGCCGCCGCGGGCCATGGCGGCGCCGGTCAGGTAGTCCAGCTGGCCGCCGGTTCCGCTGATGTGGCGAAGGCCGACGCTCTCGGCGTTGACCTGTCCGTAGAGGTCGACGGAGATGCAGTTGTTGATGGAGATCATCTTGTACTGACGGGCGATGATCTCAGCGGCGTTCACATATTCCAGGGGCTCGATGATGACGCCGGGGTTGCGGTCCACCCAGTCATAGAGAGCCTTGGATCCGAAAACGATGCCGGTGACGCCCTTGCCGGGGCGGAAGGTCTTGCATTTGTTGGTGAGTTTGCCCGCCTGGTAGAGCTCATAGTAGGCGTCCCCGCAGAGCTCAGTGTGCATGCCGAGGTCTTTTACATCGGACTTTGCCAGGATGGAGCCGACCACGTTGGGCAGGGATCCGATGCCCAGCTGAAGGGTGGAGCCGTCTTCGATAAAGGGGATCAGGATCTCCGCGATCCTGATCTCCTCGGGCGAAGGTTCCGGGATCGGAAATTCGGGAAGGGCCGGGTGGGTTCCCTCGACCACGTAGTCTACATCGGAGATATGGATGCTCTCATTAAAGCCGCCCAGGATATGGGGCAGGTGCTCGTTGACCTCCAGGATGACGATGTCGGCCTTCTCGATGATGCCCTGGGAGATGCCGGCGCTGCAGGAGAGGTTGAAAAAGCCGTGGCGGTCCATGGGCGTCACGCTCAGCATGGCGACATTGACCGTCAGAAAGTGCCGGTAGTAGGGCTCCAGATTGCGGAAGATCATGGGGATATAGCTGCAGAGTCCGCGGTCGCAGAGCTTTCTCTCGTAGGAGGAGCAGTGCCAGCTGTTGTAGCAGAAATGCTCCCGTTCCGGGTCGGACTCGACGGTCATGACCGGCCCGAAGCTGAGATTTCCCCTGATTTTCACATCATAGAGCTCATCCCGGCGCCTGGCCAGGGCCGCGTCCAGAAGGGTCGGAAAGCAGACATTGGCCCCGTAATCGACCCAGTCCCCGCTCTTTACCAGCTGAACAGCCTGGTCGGGGGTTTTCAGTTTTCTTTTATATTCCGCGTAAAAATCCATATGGCTGACGGGACCTCCCTGCCGTTTTTAACTGATTTTCGATTTCCAGCTTAATCTAATTGCCCTGAAATTGCAGGGACTATGCCTGTTCTATTCATTATATGCTCAGCTCTGCAGACAAACAAGAAAGAGTCACGGGCTATTGCAAGGCTTCTTTTGTATTGCTAAAATATCTTTACACCAGATCGCGGTATGTGCCTGGCGGCACATCTTGCGTTTTGTTCTCCGGCTTTCTGGATGCTGTTCAGAAGCCGCCGACCCTGTTACCGGGGCTTCGGCGGGACGCATTCCAGAATCAAACAGTAGACAGCTACCCTCATGGGCTGTCGAACTTCGCCGGAGCCCCTCCAAATCACATGATGTAAGGAGGAGTATATGAACAAAACCATCTATAAGGAAACCATTGTGAGTACGGAAGAGACTCTCTCCGCTGCTCCATCAGCTGATATGCACTTGTCCAATACCTTGTCTCCGGTAGATGCAACGGAGAGACTGGAAGAAAAATGGGAAAAGGCA
>DGRU01000101.1:0-933 GCA_002390025.1 Lachnospiraceae bacterium UBA4380 | reverse complement strand
ATTTTTGGCAAAGTCATGTCTACCAATGCGGACCTGCTGCTGGAACTGCTGCAACTCTCCCTTCCGGAAATGGAGATTGAAGGAATCTCAACTGCGAGCAGTGAGGCCAGTATCAAGACCTCTATCGATGCCCACGGCGTCAGACTGGATATTATCGTTCGTGACCACACGGGCAGGAGCTATAATGTTGAGATGCAGCTTCGAAATGAAAAGAACATCCCGCAGCGAATGCGCTTTTACAGCGGATCTCTGGACCAGACCAACCTCAAACCCGGTGAAGGCTATAATAAGCTCAAGGATACAGTGATTCTTTTTATTACTCCATTTGATCCCTTTGATAGAAGACGATACCGTTACACCTTCCGCAACATCTGTCTGGAAGAAAAGAAAAGGCTGGAATTGGGGGACGGAACAACAAAGGTGATTCTGAATGCCGCGGGAGAAACGGGTGATATTTCTCCTGCTCTGAAAGATTTCTTAAACTTGGTAATGGGCATATATTTGCCCGGCGGTAGTTCATACGCTGACCGCGTCCAAAAACAGGTGCAGATTGCCAAGCGCAACAGCACTTGGAGGAGGGAATATATGAACTGGGAAATGACGCTGGCTGTTGAAAGAGATAAAGGAATGGATATTGGTGAAATACGCCATCTCATTCGTCAAATTATGAGTAAGTCTTCTCTTGGACAGTCTGAAAAACAAATTTCAGAAGACCTTCTTGAAGACTATTCTCATGTACATGAAATTTGCTCTATTATTGCCAGCTTCGGAAATACTTCTCCTAAGCCTGAGGATGTACTGGTAAAGTATCTTAAGGAGCAGAGTGAAAAGAGTAAATGAGCTCTTTATTAATTTTTTATCTCATTATCAAGTATGTCTATAAGCGGTTTTTTTCTTTAAATTTTTAAAGGCCGGTGTCCTGCCGGGCGGTAA
>DGRU01000062.1 GCA_002390025.1 Lachnospiraceae bacterium UBA4380 | reverse complement strand
AGCCTGGGGATCACGCGGTCCTGACAGATATCAGCTGATGACGTATGTCGGCTGATGACGGATGGCAGCTGTTTGGAGGGTCTTTCCTTAACTTGAGAAAATGACAGGAGACAGGAATGGAGAATAGCGGCGGCAGGGTCGCAGTGATCGGGGCGGGCGCTTCCGGCTGCATGGCGGCGATTGCGGCGGCGCAGGCGGGATGCAGCGTCACCTTATTTGAAAAAAATGAAAAAATCGCGAAGAAGATCTATGCGACCGGGAACGGCAGATGTAATCTGACCAATCTCTTTCTTGACGAGTCATGTTATCACACACACGACAGCAAAAATGAGATCCGCCGCGTACTTTCTTTTCTTGAAAAGTTTTCGCAGGAGAATCTGATCCGCTTTTTTAGGGAGGCAGGTGTGCCTGTCCATGACCGCGGCGGGTACGTCTATCCGCGCACGGATCAGGCAGAGACAGTTGCCAGGGCCTTCGAAAAGCGCCTGCGGCAGGAGGGAGCAGAGGTCTGTACGGACTGTCAGGTGCAGCAGATCGAGAAGACCAAGGACGGCTTCTGTATCCGCTATCTTCTTTCAGAAAAGGAGAAGGGGAAGGCACAGGGGAAAGCAAAAAGTACAGCAAAAAATACGGAAAAAAATACGGCAAAGCAGACAGGGAAAAACGCCGCAAAGAAGACCGGCCATTCCTTCTGCTGTGATGCCGTGATCCTCTGTACGGGAGGTCTGGCCGGTCCGTCCTTTGGCTGCAGCGGTGACGGCTATCGCATTGCGGAGCATTTTTTCCACAGGGTCATCAAACCCCTTCCGGCCCTGACCCGTCTGGAGACGGACGATCCCTTGCTGCGGCGGGCGGCGGGTGTCCGCTGTCATGCCTCGGTGACGCTTGTGAGTGATAGGGCCGAGCAGGGCGGGGACGGCTGTCCGGAGCAGAACATCTGCGAAGACGGAGAACTGCAGATCACGGAAAACAGTCTGTCCGGCATCCCGGTATTTCAGATCAGCGGGATCGCTGCAGAGCACCTCTCGCAAGGGCGCAGAGTCCGTGTCCTGGTTGATTTTCTGCCTGAGTTTACCCGCCAGGAGTATGAAAAGGAGATGGAAGACCGCCTTCTCCAGGACCGGGGCCAGATGCTGGGGGACTTTCTGCTGGGGCTGGCTCACCGGAAAGTGATCGACATGATCCTTGCCCGGGCGGGCCTCCAGGCCGAGATGAAGGCCAGACGGCTCTCCGACCAGGAGCTGCGGGGGATCATGGAGACCCTGCGTGCCCTGGAAGTGGAGGTGACTGCGACAGGCGGATTCGAACACGCCCAGGTCACAAAGGGCGGGGTTCCCCTGTCCGAAATAGACGACACCTTCGCGTCCGAAAAAACGGCGGGCCTGTTTCTGGCGGGAGAACTGCTGGATGTGGACGGGCGCTGCGGCGGATATAACCTGCAGTGGGCTATGACCAGCGGCCTGCTGGCCGGCCGGTCAGCCGCGCGGTATTTGCATTTTGATAAGAGATGATGAAAAGGGTCAGAAGGTCTGCGTCGGCATTGCCCGGGAAGGCCGGGAGACCCTGACATCAGAACAGATACTTTTTTATGATCAGAATTTCACAGCTCCGGCTCCCCTGCGGCTATGAGCAGGGAGCCCTTGAAAATAAAATCAGGAAGACCATCCGCGTCAGGGACCGGTCTTTTTCCTTCACCATCGTGCGCCACTCTGTCGATGCGCGCAAAAAGCCGCAGCTTTTTGACATGTATACAGTAGATGTGGACATGGGAATCAGCGCCAGGGAGGAGGCCTCTCTTGTGCGGCGCCTCAGGAACAAAAATGTGACGCAGGCTCCCGTGGACAGCTATCGGTTTCCTTCCGGCGGAAGTGAGAAGCTGCCCCACCGGCCCGTTGTCATCGGCGCAGGTCCGGCGGGCCTTTTCTGCGCCCTGTATCTGGCGGAGCACGGATATCAGCCTCTTGTCATCGAGCGCGGCAGGAAAATGGAGGACCGCACACGAGATGTCGAGAAATACTGGGAGACCGGCATTCTGGACACTGTCTCGAACGTACAGTTCGGAGAGGGCGGCGCAGGGACATTCTCTGACGGGAAGCTGAACACCCAGATCAATGACCGCACCGGCCGCTCCCTGCAGGTGCTGCGCACCTTTGTCAGCGCCGGCGCTTCGGAATCCATCCTCTATGAGGGAAAACCCCATATAGGTACGGACAGACTGCGTCAGGTGATACCGAAGATCCGCCGGCGGATCGAGCAGGCAGGCGGGGAAGTGCGCTTTGAAACCCTCTGCACGGGCTTTTCTTTCACAGGAGAGGGATCGGCTCTGGATCCTGTTCCGGATCCCGCTTCGAATTTTGCTCCGGATTCTGCTTTGGATTCTTCTTCGAATTCTGTTTCGGATCCTGCTCCGGATTCCGCTTTGGATCCCGCTTCGGAGCCGGAGAGAGGCCGCCGGATCAGCGGTCTGTATGTGCGCTCTCTTTCCCCTGCGGATGACGGCTCACAGAGCCGGGATGAGTGGATCCCCGCGCAAGCGGTTGTCTTTGCAGTCGGCCACAGCGCCAGAGATACCATTGAGGAACTGTTCCGGGAGAATATTCCCCTGGAGCAGAAACAGTTCGCGGTGGGATTCCGCGTCGCGCATCCCCAGGCCCTCATTGACCAGAGCCAGTACGGGGTCAGCGATCCGGAGGAACTTGCAGGGATGAGGCTGTCCGCATCTCCCTATAAACTGACAGCGAAGGCCTCCTCCGGTCGCGGCGTCTATTCCTTCTGCATGTGTCCGGGCGGCTATATTGTCAACGCATCTTCCGAGCAGGGACATGTCTGTGTGAACGGCATGAGCGACGAAGGGCGCGGCAGCGGCTGGGCCAACAGCGCGATTGTGATCACGGTCGGACAAAAGGAATTCGGCAGCGACCATGTTCTTGCCGGCATGGACTTCCAGCGCAGACTTGAAAAAAGAGCCTGGGAAATGGGAGGGGGCGCCGTTCCTATCCAGAATTACACGGAGTTCAAGGCTTCATTTGAAGCACAAAAGAGCGCTTCCCTGCAGGGGAAACAGGCCCTGCAGGAAGATCAGGCGGATCAGGTGAATACGGCGGGAGAGTCCGTCCTTTCGGAGGCGGTCAAGGGGACCTGCCGCAGGGCGGCCCTGCACAGACTTCTTCCGGCCGATCTGACAGGTGATTTTATTGAGGGAATGGACCGGTTCGGTCACATGATCTCTGGATTTGACGGACCGCAGGCCCTTGTTGCAGGCGTGGAGAGCCGCACTTCCTCCCCGGTCCGGATCCCGCGCGGACAGACCCTGGAATCTGTCGGCGCCAAGGGACTTTATCCCTGCGGAGAAGGTGCGGGTTACGCGGGCGGCATCATGTCGGCTGCCATGGACGGCATCCGCATTGCGGAAGCAATAGCGAAAAGATATGCCCCGTTAGATGAGCAATAAAGGAAAAGGGTGATAAATGATGAATGATACAGCAGCACTTAATCCCGACAGCATGGAAACTGCTCTCGACGAGAACATGGCCTACAGGCAGAACCTGAGAAACCGGCAGAGGATTGTCGTCAAGGTCGGTTCCTCCTCCCTTCTGCACAGAACAACACACCGGCTCGATTACCACAAGATCGATGTGCTCGTGCGCGAGCTGAGCGATCTGAAAAACCGCGGCAAGGATGTGATCCTTGTCAGCTCGGGCGCTACGGCTGTAGGGCGCGAAGTCATCCGGCGCACGGATTTCGGCCGCAATCTTGCGGAGGACAGCAAGATCACGGTCAAGCAGGCCTGTGCTGCCATAGGACAGGCCCGTCTGATGATGACCTATCAGCGGTTTTTTACAGATTACAACCAGATCTCCGCGCAGATCCTGATGGACAAAAATGCCGTCACGGAAAATCTGAGCAAATATAATCTCTACAATACTTTTAATGAACTGCTCAAATTCGACTGTATCCCCATCGTAAATGAGAACGACTCTGTCGCGACCTACGAGTACTCCGTCGGTGACAATGACAACCTCTCTGCCATAGTGGCCTCCCTGATGCATGCGGATCTTCTGATCCTCCTGTCGGATGTCGACGGACTTTATACCGATGATCCCAGGATCAATCCCGATGCGGAATATATTGAATATGTTCCCCACCTGGATGAGAAGCTGATGAAGATGGCAAAGGGGACGACCGGCAGTGAGAGCGGCACCGGCGGCATGAACACAAAGCTGCAGGCGGGCGTGATCGCGACAAAGAGCGGGTGCGACATGGTGATCGTCAACAGCAGACACATGAAGGTGATCCACGAGGTCGTGCAGGGACGCAACCACGGAACCCTTTTCCGCGCCGATCCCGATCCCAATTTCGATCTGCAGGACTATCTGGAGTCTTCCTTCTGACGCTGCCTCTTTGAGCTGTCTCGCAAGCTGCCATTTTGAGTTGTCTCTTAAGCTGCCTCTCGAGCTGCTTTTTGAGCTGCCTCTTAAACAGTCTCTTTGAGTTGTCGCAGGTCCGGTGCCGGATGCCGGACTGCCGCAGGGAGAAAAATCGTCCGATTCCATCCCGCATTCCCGGTCAGAGGACATGTTTTGGTGCGGGACGATGATAAAACAGGCCAATGAGATGGATTTTTCGTATCATTTACCGGTGTTTTGTGTTAAAGTATAAGCGAAGGAAAAGCTGCGGAGACAAAATCAGCAGGAGAATCCGGCTTTTTCAGGATTCATCGGAACACGTTAAGTACAGCAGTGTATTTTTTCAGATGTGATAGCCGATAGGCTGCGGAAAGGACGTGCTAAATGGCAGTAGTATATGATGAAGAACTGGACCTGTCGAGATACGGGTACGTACCTGGAGACAAGTTTGTTGCCTATGTTTCTTCCTATACCAGGGCCGGGAAAAAGAAGGTCGGCATCCGGGTATATGATGTCAATGTAGAAGAGGGGACACTGAGTGAGAAGAGCGAGATCTCCATCACCAATTCCTCCTATGTGACGATTTCCCATAACGGCCGCTTCCTGTATTCCATCACGGACTTCGGCGTCGAGGCCTTCAAGATCATCAAGGGTGGCAATCTGGAGAAGATCAACCGCGGATCCATCAACGGCATGCGGGGATCGCATCTGTCTACGGATTACAACGATGAATATCTGTTCGTGTGCAGCTATCACGACGGGAAGATCACAGTTCTGCGCCTGGGCGAGGACGGCAGTGTCGGCGAAATCACGGACGAGCTCTTCCTCAAGGGTCTGGGCAGCATTGCGGAGCGCAATTTCCGCCCGCATGTACAGTGCGTCAAGATGACCCGCGACAACAAATATCTGTGCGCGGCGGATCTGGGTATGGATCACGTCAATGTCTATACCTTCAATCACGTGACGGGCAAGATCAAACAGTGCGCGGTCCTTCACTCCGAGCTGGAGTCCGCACCCCGCCATCTGAAGTTCTCCAGTGACGGCCACTATCTCTATGTCGTCCATGAGCTCAAGAACCTGATCGATGTCTATTTCTATCAGGAGATCGACGGTGTTCCGGATTTCGAGAAGATCCAGACCGTTCCCACACTCAACGATTATCACGCGACCGGTTCCGCTGCCAGCGCGCTCAACTTCTCTTCGGATTTCAAATATCTGGTGAGCTCCAATGCCGGCGACAACTCCGTGGTCATCTTCAAGATCGATCCCGACAACGGCTATCTGGAGAAGGTTCTCTGCCTGCCCATCAGCGGCGAGTATCCCAAGGATGCGGCTCTGTTCCCTGATGACAAGCATCTGGTCAGCCTGAACCACGAATCGGATACAATGACTTTCTTCAAGGTCGACATGGAGAAGAAGACACTCATCATGTCCGCCAAGGAAATCTCAGTGGACAAGCCCAACTGTATCATCTTCCACAAGCTGCTCCCGGATCAGCTCTGAGGAGTCACTGCTTTGATGAATTGAACAGAGATCATCAGCAGGCAGGAGAGATCGGAAAAAGGTCTCTCCTGCCTTTCCATGTCACTGCAAAGATCTCTGAAAAACAGTAAATGACAGGCCGACCGTGTCGGCGCCGCCTGCACAGAGCGGCAGGAAAACAGATGACTGCCCCGCGGCTATTTTCGCAGAGCGGCATAAAAATGAAACTGCAGGAGTGATCTATTTATGTATGAACTGATCAAACAGGAAGGACGCGCCAAGAGGGCGCGCATGACGACCGTTCACGGCACCATCGAGACACCGGTCTTCATGAATGTTGCGACAGCAGGCGCCATTAAGGGAGGACTGTCGGCGGACGATCTCCGCACCATAGAGACCCAGGTGGCGCTCTGCAATACCTATCATCTGCATGTGCGGCCGGGAGACGGTCTGGTCCACCGCATGGGGGGACTCCACAAGTTCATGAAGTGGGACCGGCCGATCCTGACGGACTCCGGCGGATTCCAGGTTTTCTCCCTGTCCGATCTTCGCAGCATCAAGGAGGAGGGAGTCACTTTCCGTTCCCATATTGACGGGCACAAGATCTTCATGGGCCCCGAGGAGAGCATGCAGATCCAGTCGCATCTGGGCTCCACCATTGCCATGGCTTTTGACGAATGTCCGTCCGCTCTCGCCGACAGGGAATACGTCGTCCGCTCCGTGGACAGGACGACAAGGTGGCTGGCCAGATGCAAGACAGAGATGCAGCGCCTCAATCAGCTGGAGGACACTGTCAATCCCCGCCAGCTTCTGTTCGGCATCAACCAGGGAGCCATCATCCCCGACATCCGCATCGACCATGCAAAACAGATCTCGGAGATGGAACTGGACGGCTATGCCGTCGGCGGCCTGGCGGTGGGAGAGACCCATGCCCAGATGTACGATATCCTGGACCAGACAGTCCCTTATCTGCCTGTGGACAAGCCTACTTATCTGATGGGAGTCGGCACGCCCGAAAACATTATCGAGAGTGTGGACAGAGGCATCGATTTCTTTGACTGCGTATACCCCAGCCGCAACGGCAGGCACGGAAACCTGTATACGAAAAAAGGCACTGTACACATCAAGAGCGCCCGCTACGCGGAGGACCCCCGCCCAATCGAAGAGGGCTGCGGCTGCCCGGTCTGCCGCGCAGGCTATTCCCGCGCCTATCTGAGACACCTCTACAAGGCCCAGGAGGCTCTGGGACTGAGGATGGGCGTCCTTCACAACCTCTACTACTACAATCACCTGATGGAGGATATCCGCAATGCGCTCGATGAGGGCAGGTTCGCTTCTTATAAGAAAGCTGCTCTTGAAGAAATGCATGAGGGGGAAGGCTGATTTCTCACCTGTTCTGCCTGCAGGGAAAGGTGCACGCGCGCCGCATCTTTGATGCCCTGCTGCATGTGCGGCCGGAAAGATTGACCCTGCGGAAAGCTGTCCGGCCTGTAAAAGTGAAAAAAATGCACGATTTGAAGTGGAATGGTGCTTAAGAAAAGTGTTGTAAATACTGCTGTGTTTGTTGTATTATAGAGTGCAATGACGAAAAATGGTCATTAAGAATCTCAAAAGAAAAAAATGGAGGATGATCTAATATGAATCAAGTCTCGCTCATTCTGATGTATGCTGTTATTATCGGCGCCATGTATTTCTTCATGATTCGCCCGAACAGGAAGGCGGAGAAAGATAAAGCTGCCATGCTGGCTACACTTGCAGTCGGAGATACAGTCCTTACAACTGCCGGTTTCTACGGTGTCGTTATTGATATCAACGCTGATACTGTCATTGTTGAGTTCGGTTACAACAAAAACTGCCGTATCCCCATGCAGCGCGGTGCAATCGTGCAGATCGAAAAGCCTGAGGATGCAGAGGAAAAAGAGTAAGAAACGCTCCGGCGTGCCGCTTCCACACAAGCGGCGTCCAATATTTACCAGACTGTGTGCAGGCGTGTATTTGGGTACATGCCTGCGCTTTAGTGATGTATCACTTTGAAGCAGACAATTGACAGGTCTTTTGTCTGCCGGAAAGAGAGGTTGACAGAATGAACATGAACATAGGAGTGATCCGCGGTGATGGGATCGGACCCGAGATCGTTGCCCAGGCACAGAAGGTTCTGGAAAAAGTGTGCGCCAAATTCGGCCATACGATTTCCTATACGGATATCCTCATGGGCGGCTGTTCCATCGATGCCTGCGGCCTTCCCCTCACAGACGAGGCCATTGAGGCTGCAAGAAACTGTGACGCTGTCCTGATGGGCTCCATCGGCGGTGATGCCGCAACCTCTCCCTGGTACAAACTGGAGCCCTCACTCCGCCCCGAGGCCGGCCTCCTCAAGCTCCGCAAGTCCCTGGGACTGTATGCAAATCTCCGCCCCGCCTATCTCTACCGCGAACTGGCGGACTCCTGCCCCCTGGCGGCAAAGGACGGCGGACGCACCTTTGATCTGATCATCGTGCGCGAGCTGACCGGCGGACTCTATTTCGGCGACCGCTTTACAAAGGTCATCGACGGCGTCGAGACTGCTGTCGACACGCTCAAATATGATGAAAACGAGATCCGCCGCATCGCGAAGACTGCTTTTGACATCGCCATGAAGCGAGGCAAAAAGGTCTGCAGTGTCGACAAGGCCAACGTTCTGGACACCTCCCGCCTGTGGAGGAAGATCGTGGCGGAAGTCGCAAAGGACTATCCCGAGGTCTCTGTTTCCAATATGTATGTCGACAACTGCGCCATGCAGCTGGTGCTCGAGCCCGAGCAGTTCGATGTCATCGTCACAGAGAACATGTTCGGCGATATCCTCTCCGATGAGGCCAGCATGATCACCGGATCCATCGGCATGCTCTCGAGCGCATCCCTCAATGAGACCAGTTTCGGCCTCTATGAGCCCAGCCACGGCAGCGCCCCCGACATTGCGGGCAAAAACATCGCCAATCCTATTGCGACCATCCTGTCCGCAGCCATGATGCTGCGCTACACCTTCGGCCTGCAGCAGGAGGCTGAGGCAGTCGAGGAAGCGGTCAAGAAGACCATTGCCGACGGCTACCGCAGCGTAGACCTCATGCCCCGCGGCGAGGAAGCCGCTTCCCTGATCATGCAGAAGTGCGATGAGCTCGGCGACCGCATCTGCGAGAGAGTCTGACCGCTTTTGCAGTCTGCAGATTTGAAAGAGAAAAGAGTTTTTCGGAATCGGAAGCGGAAAGTGCTCCCAGATGCAAGGACCGCACATTTTTTTAAAATAGATTATTAGATCTGGTTCAATTCAGATCTGGTTCAAAAGATCTGGTTCAATGACCTGTGTTTTCAAGAATCGAGGTAATATCATGAAGAGTGATTCTGTCAAAAAAGGTGTCTCCACAGCTCCCCACAGGAGTCTGTTCAATGCTCTCGGCTACACAGAGGAAGAGAGAAGACGTCCCATGATCGGTATCGTCTGCTCCTATAATGAGATCGTTCCCGGCCA
>DGRU01000082.1:18787-28815 GCA_002390025.1 Lachnospiraceae bacterium UBA4380 | reverse complement strand
GCGGCACAAATGCGGGAGTGAAAAATATTGCATCGGCAATATTTTTCGCTCTTTACAGGTTTGACTGCAACTCGTTATAATAGCTGTTATGTTGAAAACAGTTTATATAATTGAAAAAACGGATAAACGGCATTCTGACGCCGTGACCGCGGAGATGACCCGCACTGTGGAATCTCTCAGGGAAGAGGGATTTGCAAGCGGTATCCTGACGGCCGATTCCGCCCTGCAGGCGGCAGAGACTGCGGAGGGTGCTGCGGTGGGTACACTCTATCTGTGCGAGTGCGGAAGTGTGCTCCGGGAACTGCTGGACAGGGGAGCCTGTGCGATCGGCTACGCCCATGCGGACAATGCGGGAGAATCTTTTTCCAGCGCCCCCTATATTGTGCAGGAGCCGGATCTGGTTGAAGCGGACAGCTATGTCAAGATGTATCAGCGGGGGGCCGGCCTTCCGTGGACGATCCTGGAGACGGAGCGCTGTCTGGTGAGGGAGTTTACCGTCACAGATCTGGACGGGATCTATGCGCTCTATGACGGGCAGGCAAGGACTTTTCTGCAGCCGCCGTCGGACGACCGCGCCCATGAGAGGGAGATCCTGAGCGCCTACATACAGCGCATCTACGGGCTGTACGGGTTCGGACACTGGGCCGTGATCTCGAAAGAGGAGCCCGGGGCTCTGATTGGCCGCGTCGGCTATTCCGCGATCACGGACAGACAGGAAAGGGAGGCGCAGGCGCTGGGGATCCCGCTGCCGGATGTGGACTTCGGATTTCTGATCGGCGCCCCATGGCGGGGCCGGGGGATCGCGGAGGAGGTCTGCCGGGCACTCCTGCGCTACGGCATTTCGGAGATCGGCTTTACATGTATCCGGGCCGATGCCCGCAATGACAACGCAGCTTCCATCCGCCTGCTCACAAAGCTGGGCTTTGAGGCTGCGGGAAGCTGTATCCCGGAAAAAGAAGGAGAGCCTGCGGACAAAACACTCTTTATCCTTCGATGACGATACAAACGATACTGAGAGATACAAAGGGACACAGAGGATTCAACACGGAATCCGCTGAACAAAACCCGCAGCACAAAAACGCAATACGGGACAATACAGCGGCAGAGCAGTCCTGGCTGATTCGGACCGCCTGCCGGAAAATAAAGAGTTACAACTTTCAGGAGGTAAATAGCATGGTCAATCGTGAATACCTTGCGATGCTGGACAACAAATCTGTCATCCGTGAGCTGTCGGAGTACGCGACTGCCCGCGGCAAAGAGATCGGTTATGAGAATGTATTTGATTACAGTCTGGGAAATCCCTCTGTCCCCGCACCGGACAGCTACAGGGACATCTCTGTCAGACTTCTGCAGGAGGAAGAGCCCCTGAGCCTTCACGGCTATAATCCGACAATGGGCGATCCCCGTGTCAAGGAGAAAGTCGCGGAGTCCCTGAATAAGCGCTTTGGAATGTCCTACACCGCAGGGCACATCTTCCCCACCTCCGGCGCGGCAGGTGCTATCGCACACGCGCTCCGCTGTGTGACAGAGCCCGGTGAGGAAATCATGGTCTTCGCGCCCTATTTCTCCGAGTACGTCGCCTACATCAACGGCGCCGGGGCAAAGATCAGAGTCGTGCCCATCAAGGCTGACGATTTCCAGATCAACTTCGAGGCGGCGGATGCGATCTTCAATGAGAAGACAGCGGCCGTCCTGATCAATACACCCAACAACCCCTCCGGCGCAGTCTATTCCGAGGAGACCCTCACCCGCCTGGCAGAGGTTCTGACACAGAAGTCCGCGCAGTACGGCCACACGATCTTCCTGATCTCCGACGAGCCCTACCGCGAGATCGTCTTTGACGGCAAAAAGCAGGCGTATCCGGCGAAATTTTACCCCCATACACTGACCTGCTATTCCTTCTCCAAGTCCCTCTCCGTGCCCGGAGAGCGTGTCGGCTACGTGGCGGTATCACCGGACTGCGAGCAGGCGGACAAGATGGTCGCCATGATGGGACAGATCTCCCGCGGCCTCGGCCACAACTGCCCTTCGTCCCTGCCCATGCTGGCGGCGGCATACTGCCTTGAGGACACTGCAGACCTGTCTGTCTATGAGACAAATATGAATCTGCTCTATGATACTTTTAAGGAACTTGGCTTCACGGTTCCCCGCCCGGGCGGCACCTTCTACATCATGCCCAAGGCTCTGGAGGACGATGCTGTCGCCTTCTGCAAAAAGGCCCTGGACTATGACCTGGTCTTTGTCCCAGGCAATGGCTTTGAGGCACCCGGCTTCTTCCGTGTAGCTTACTGTGTGAACACCGAGAAGGTGGAGCGCTCCCTCGCCGCCATCAGGCGCTTTGTGGAGGCGGAGTATCCCAACCGCTGAAGAAAGCCCGCAGGCACAGCACGGAAGGCAGACCCCGGAAGGCAGACCCGGACCGGTCCTGTGCCCGGAGAAACTCTGGAAACACTGAATAGAAACCATGTTCCGGAATATAAAGGAAGGACATAATATTCATGATAGAACTCTTGAAAGCCGCGCTGTTCGGCCTGGTGGAAGGCGTCACCGAATGGCTTCCGGTCAGCAGCACCGGCCATATGATCCTGCTGAATGAGTTTGTGACGCTGCGCGTCTCGGCTGTTTTCTGGCAGATGTTTCTCGTTGTGATCCAGCTGGGAGCGATCCTGGCGGTCGTAGTCCTTTACTGGAATACGATCTGGCCCGTTAAAAAGAATAACCGGACAGGAAAGCGGTATATCGATCATGACACGATCAGCCTGTGGTGCAAGGCTCTCGTTGCCTGCGTCCCTGCCGCCATTGTCGGAATCCTGGCGGACGACTGGCTGGAGGTGCATTTTTACAACTGGTTCGTCGTCTCGATCATGCTGATCCTGGTCGGTGTGGCATTTATCATCGTGGAGAACCGCAATGCCGGCAAAAAAGCCGTCACCAAAAACCTCCGCGACCTGACCTACCGGGAGGCGCTGTTCATCGGTCTCTTCCAGCTGATCGCCGCGATCTTTCCCGGAACGTCCCGGTCCGGAGCCACGATCCTGGGCGGAATCATGGTCGGCGTATCCAGAACAGTGGCAGCCCAGTTCACTTTTATTCTGGCCATCCCGGTCATGTTCGGCGCCAGCCTTCTCAAGATCATCAAGTACGGACTCTATTTTTCGGGAATGGAAATGGCGATCCTGGCGGTCGGAATGATCGTCGCCTTTGTCGTCTCCGTCCTGGTCATCCGCTTCTTGATGAACTATATCCGCTCACATGACTTCAAGGTTTTCGGATGGTACAGGATCATTCTGGGCCTGGTCGTGATCATCTATTTCACGATCATCCGCAAGTGACCGGAGAGGAAGGGCCGGACAGGACTGCGCCGGCAGACCTGCCGGATGCGGGAAACGCCCCCCAAAGCTGTTCCGGGGCAGGCGTTTATGAAAAAAAACGCAGTTCAGATAAAAACAAATGAAACTCCCGCCGTGTTTTATGCTACAATAACAAATGGCCCGAACATAAAGGGGGCCTGCTTGCATTCATAATAGTATCTGGTGTTATACGGCAGGACTGCAGCCAACAGGAGGATGAAATGGCAAACAACAGGAAAAGAAGAAACACAAACCAGAAGCCTGAGCAGGCTAAGACTCAGAGCGCCCCGATTGAGGAAACTGTAGAGGAGGTCAAAGAAGAAATCGTGAAAGAGACAAAGACTGAGAAGAGCGTCAGCAGTGCAGACCGTGAGAAACAGAAGAAGGAAGACAGACAGAATCTCCTTCTGCTGATCGGAGTTGTCGCTGTACTTGCAATTGTTGGAATCGTGATCTGGATCACCTCCGGTTCTTCCGATGAGGAGACAGTCGCCGCAGCGGCTACTTCCGAAATCGCAGCTGTCAATACAACAGAAGCTGTCGAAGTGGCAGAGGGAATCGAAGAGGGCGCCGAAGAAGCCGTTGAGGCTGATAAGGAAGAGGTTCAGGAAATCGAAACTGTAGAAGAGACAGATGCAGAGGCTCCCGCAGAGGAAGAAGCTGCTCCCGCAGAGGAAGAAACTGCTCCCACAGAGGAAGCTGCTCCCGCAGAGGAAGAGGCCGCTCCTGCAGAGGAAACCACATCCACTACAGTTCTTGAACCCGGCACAGTTTATGCGATCGAGAATCCCATGGTCCTCTATTCCGAGGCATCCGCGGACTCCGCACCCCTCATGGACCTTGTCCCCGGATGGAACGTTCAGATCGAGGAAGCAGGTCAGAACGGATGGCATCGTGTTTCCGTATGGCTGCAGGAAGGAACAACCTACGGCTATATCCAGATTCCCTGATGTTTTTTCATAAGCGCGCTGATTTCCCGATGCGATGGCGCTCTGCGCTGTCCGCATTGCGGAATCACGCAAAAACACCTCGTATTATGAGGCGGTCTGAACTGTTACCAGTTCTGTCGCACTTTG
Source organism: Lachnospiraceae bacterium UBA4380 (assembly GCA_002390025.1). Lineage (GTDB taxonomy): Bacteria > Bacillota > Clostridia > Lachnospirales > Lachnospiraceae > CAG-791. The sequence continues at coordinate 24,389 of DGRU01000082.1, read as the reverse complement.
AAAGGCAGCAGGCGTAAAAGACGGCGTTTGGGTTTTCTTTTGAGACTACTTCCAAACCGGCACAGGTATAAAGTCCTGTGCCGGTTTTTCATGTAAAAGAGAATTTGCCAAAGCTAACGCTGCGGGACAAGCGGCGGAACATGCGGTGTATTGAGAGAAGTAACATGCAAAGTCTGTTTCTGTTTATCTGTAAAAGCATATTGCTGGGCGTCGGGCTTGCCATGGACGCCTTTTCCGTCTCCATGGCCAACGGCCTTCAGAATCCCGGGATGAGCAAAAAGAGAATGCTGATCATCTCCGGGACTTTTGCCTTTTTCCAGTTCCTGATGCCGGTGACCGGATGGATCTGTGTCCACACGATCTCCGAGCGCTTCACTGCTTTTCAGAAAATGGTCCCCTGGATCGCTTTTTTCCTGCTTGCCTTTATCGGAGGGAAAATGCTTGTGGAGGGGATCCGGGGAACGGAGGAGGCAGAGGAGGAGGTCCGCCTGTCCGGAAGCGAACTTTTCGTGCAGGGAATAGCCACCTCCATCGACGCGCTTTCCGTCGGCTTTACCATTGCGTCCTACAATGCGGCGCAGGCGCTGTCGGCTTCGATCCTGATCGGCGTGACGACCCTGTTCATCTGTCTGGCCGGGATCCGCATCGGCAGGTATTTCGGAATGCGCCTGGCCGGCAGGGCATCCGTCCTGGGCGGGGTGATCCTGATCGCCATCGGATGCAAAATCCTCTTCGGAGGAGGCTTTTAAACGAATAAAACAATTTACTTTATGGCTTTTTTGTGATACTATACAGCCATTGTGTCGCAGGTTTTTACTGCATAAAACAGGCGAATAAACGTATCGGAATACGTTTCGCAGAGCTACAGCCTGCGGGGAGGAGGAAAAGTATGTCTGAAGAAAAAAAGGAAACAATGAACGGCGATGTTCAGGCATGGGACAAGCTGGCGAAGATGATGGAGAATAAGGAAGTCTTCACCGTGCAGATCCTTGAGACAGTCAAGGCCGGTGTCGTGACTTATGTTGAGGGCATCCGTGCTTTCATCCCTGCATCTCAGCTCAGCGATGCCTATGTCGAGGATACTTCCGAGTGGATCGACAAGGACGTCGAGGTCCGCATCATCACCTGTGATCCCGAGAAGAAGCGCCTTGTGCTCTCCGGCAAAGAGGTTGCGCGCGGCCGCCGCAGAGAAGAGCGCAGACGCCGCATCGACGCCATGCAGCCCGGCACTGTTCTGGAAGGCACTGTGCAGACCATCAAGCCCTACGGCGCGTTTGTCGACCTGGGCGACGGCATTGACGGCCTGGTCCACATTTCCCAGATGAGCCAGAAGCGCATCAACGATCCTTCCGAAGTTGTCAAGGAAGGCGACAAGGTCAAGGTCAGGATCATCAAAGTTGCCGACGGCAAGATCAGCCTCAGCATGAAGATCCTCGAGGACGCTCCTGTTCAGGACAGGGAAGAGCCGGTTGATGTCTCCCTCTACACCACGAAGGAGAATGCGACAACAAGTCTCGCAGACCTGCTCAAGGGCTTCAAGTTCGACTAAAACAGAACCATTGTGTAACAGGGTACCGCATCTGACCGTGCGGTACCTTTTTTTCAGGAGAGGGAAAGTATGGATCATTTTGTACTTCATTCCGAATATGCGCCGACCGGCGACCAGCCCAAAGCGATCGAGGACCTCGTCAGAGGTTTTCAGGAGGGCAATCAGTTTGAGACCCTTCTGGGAGTGACGGGCTCGGGCAAGACTTTTACCATGGCCAACGTCATTCAGGCCCTGAACAAGCCCACGCTGATCATTTCCCACAACAAGACCCTGGCGGGGCAGCTCTACGGCGAGATGAAGGAATTTTTTCCGGAGAACGCGGTGGAGTATTTTGTGTCCTACTATGATTATTATCAGCCGGAGGCCTATATTCCGCAGAGTGATACCTATATTGCCAAGGACTCCATGATCAATGACGAGATCGATAAGCTGCGCCTGTCCGCGACAGCCTCGCTGGCGGAACGCAGGGATGTCATCGTCGTCGCCTCTGTCTCCTGTATCTACGGCCTGGGCAGCCCCGATGAATTCAAGGGCATGTCCATCTCTCTGAGGCCGGGCATGGAAAAGGATCGGGATGATGTCCTGCAGGAGCTGGTGGCGATCCAGTACACCCGCAATGATATGGCGCTCGAGAGGACCAATTTCCGCGTCCGCGGTGACACGCTGGAGATCTTCCCTGCCCAGGGCAGCGACTTCATCCTCCGTGTCGAGTGGTTCGGCGACGAGATCGACCGCATCTGCGAGGTGGACCAGCTGACCGGCCGCGTCCACAGGCAGCTCGAGCACGTGATGATCTACCCCGCCTCCCACTATGTCGTCCCCCAGGAGAAGATCAATGCCGCCTGCGACAACATCGAGGAAGAGCTCAGGGAGCGGGTGAAATATTTCAAGGGCGAGGATATGCTCCTGGAGGCGCAGCGCATCGCCGAGCGCACCAATTTTGATGTCGAGATGATGCGCGAGACAGGCTTCTGCTCCGGCATCGAGAACTACTCCCGCCACCTGAATTTCATGAAGGAGGGCGAACCGCCCATGACCCTCATGGATTTCTATGACAATGATTTCCTCATCATCATCGATGAGTCCCATATGACGATCCCCCAGATCGGCGCCATGTACCGGGGCGACCGGTCGCGCAAGGAGACCCTGGTGCGCTACGGCTTCCGCCTGCCCTCGGCCTTGGACAACCGTCCCCTGGAATTCTCGGAGTTTGAGACACACATTGACCAGATGCTCTTTGTCTCCGCGACGCCGGGACCCTATGAGGCGGAGCACGAGCTGCTCCGCACCGAGCAGGTCATCCGTCCCACCGGTCTTCTGGATCCCGAAATCGATGTGCGCCCCGTCGAGGGCCAGATCGACGACCTGATCGGTGAGATCCGCAAAGAGACGGACAAGGGCAATAAGGTCCTGATCACCACCCTGACCAAAAAGATGGCCGAGGATCTGACCGACTATCTGGCCGAGGCGGGGATCCGCGTCAAATATCTCCACTCAGATATCGATACCCTCGAGCGCTCCCAGATCATCCGCGACATGCGCCTGGATGTCTTCGATGTGCTGGTCGGCATCAACCTGCTACGGGAGGGCCTGGATATTCCCGAGATCTCCCTGGTCGCCATCATCGATGCAGACAAGGAGGGCTTCCTGCGCTCCGAGACCTCCCTGGTCCAGACCATCGGCCGCGCAGCGAGAAACGCTGACGGTCATGTCATCATGTATGCGGATAACATGACCGACTCCATGCGCCGGGCCATAGAGGAGACCGAGCGCCGCCGGGCCATCCAGCAGAAATACAACGAGGAACACGGCATTACGCCCCAGACTATCCGCAAGGCCGTCCGCGATCTCATCTCGATCTCCAAGGAGATCTCCAAAGAGGAGGTCCGCTTCGAGAAGGATCCCGAATCCATGGACGCAAAGGAACTCACAAGGCTCATTGCCGATGTCGAAAAGCAGATGCGCAAGGCCGCCGCAGACCTCAACTTCGAGGCCGCCGCAGAGCTCCGCGACCGCATGGTGGATCTCAAAAAGCACCTGCTGGAAGTCGAGAACGGCCTGACGGAAAAAGCAGGTTCTGATAAACCGGCAAAAAACGGTCCTGGAGGCGGGTCCGCTTCCGGGGATCCTGTCAACATGCACGACGCCGTCCGCAGCGCCGAGCGCACCGCAAAGCGCACGGGCCGCCGCAGGTCTTCCGGCCGGACTGAACACAGGACAAAGTGATTCCGAAAGAGAATCGCAAGAGATCCGGAAAGAGAATCGAAAAGTAATCTGTAATGAGATTCGGAAAGAGATTCGAAAAGTGATCTGTAAAGAGATTGGGATCACTGCCATAAACATTTGGAAAACCCCCGCCCTCTTCGGGCGGGGACTTTTCATTTGGCGGGAAGGCGGAGAGAACAGAGAGGTCTTCTGCGGGAGAGCTTTTTTCTGTCTTATTGTCTGCCCGGCAGGGCCATGACATGCCCGTGAGCCGGCGTTGGCCGGGCAGTCCGGCAGCAGCTTTTTTCGAAAATTTGTTCTATTATGGAAGGCTGACTTGTGATATACTAGATTTCTGCACACCGGCTCCGCAGGGGAATGCCGGATGTGATTTCATCTATTCTTATATGTTTATGTTTTTATATTTTTATATTGAGGACGGTACAAGATGCGGTCAGACCGATAGTAAGTGAACTTAATTAAAAAAATTTTAAAAAATTGCGATTGAGCCCAAAAGTGTGAGATAAAAAGGGAATCCGGATATGCCTAAAACGAGAGATTTATCAAAAACAAATACAGCAGGGACGGGGACGTCTGTCAAAATGCGAAAGCCCGATTACTGGCCCGTTCTGGCAGAAAATGAAAAAAAGGCCCTGGCCCAGCGGGAGATCGACGCCGAGCGCCGCAGCAAGATCTACGCGGAGGACTGCATCAGGATCAGGGGCGCCAACGAGCACAATCTCAAGGGGATCGATGTGTCCATTCCCCGCAATCAGCTGGTCGTCCTGACCGGTCTGTCCGGCTCGGGCAAATCCTCGCTCGCCTTCGATACGATTTATGCCGAGGGCCAGCGCCGCTACATGGAGTCCCTGTCGTCTTATGCCCGTCAGTTCCTCGGCCAGATGGAGAAACCCGATGTGGAGAACATCGAGGGCCTGTCGCCCGCGATCTCCATCGACCAGAAGTCGACCAACCGCAACCCCCGTTCCACGGTGGGCACAGTGACGGAGATCTATGACTATTTTCGTCTGCTCTATGCCAGGATCGGCACGCCCCACTGCCCCAACTGCGGCAGGGAGATCGCCAAGCAGACCGTGGACCAGATGGTGGACCGCATGATGGCCCTGCCCGAGGGAACGCGGGTGCAGATCCTCGCGCCGGTCGTCCGGGGACGTAAGGGACGCCATGAAAAGGTCATTGACCGCGCCAGGAGGGCCGGCTACGTCCGCCTCCGCATCGACGGGAACATGTACGATGTCTCCGAGGACATCACCCTCGACAAAAATATCAAGCACAATATCGAGATCGTGGTCGACCGTCTGGTCATCCGCCCCGGCACCGAGCGCCGCATGACGGATTCTGTTGAAAACGCCCTGGCCCTCTCCGAGGGACTGGTCCAGGCGGACGTCGTCGGCGGGGAGCTCCTGCAGTTCAGCCAGAGCTTTGCCTGCCCGGACTGCGGGATCAGCATCTCCGAGATCGAGCCCCGCAGCTTCTCCTTCAACAACCCCTTCGGCGCCTGCCCCGACTGCGCGGGACTGGGCTACCGCATGGAGTTTGACCCCCGTCTGCTGGTTCCGGACGACCGCCTCTCCATCAACCAGGGGGCTATTGCCGTCATCGGCTGGCAGTCCTGCATGAACAAGGGGAGTTTTGCAAACGCCATCCTGGTTGCTCTTTGTGAGGAGTACGGCTTTGATATGTCGACACCCTGGAAGGAACTCCCCGAAAAGATCCGCAAAATGCTCATGTTCGGCGCGGACAGAAGTGTGGATGTCCACTATGAGGGACAGCGGGGCAAGGGAATCTACCCTGTCGTCTTCGAGGGAATCCTGGAAAACACCCGCC
>DGRU01000082.1:17658-18698 GCA_002390025.1 Lachnospiraceae bacterium UBA4380 | reverse complement strand
ATGCGGGCCGAGTACGAGTCTTTCATGCAGATCACGCCCTGCGAGACCTGCGGCGGCAAGCGCCTGAAAAAAGAATCCCTGGCCGTTACAGTCGGCGATATCAACATTTACGATCTGACCTGTATGTCGGTGAAAAAACTGCAGGAGTTCCTGGAGGGGCTTGCGCTCACAAAGACACAGGAACTCATCGGAAAACAGGTGCTCAAGGAGATCCGCGCCCGCGTCCGCTTCCTCAATGATGTGGGCCTGGATTATCTGACCCTGGCCCGCGCGACGGCCACCCTCTCCGGCGGAGAGGCCCAGCGCATCCGTCTGGCGACCCAGATCGGCTCCGGTCTGGTCGGTGTCTGCTACATCCTGGACGAACCCAGCATCGGCCTGCACCAGCGCGACAATGACAAGCTCCTGCACACGCTCAAAAATCTCCGTGACATGTGGAACACAGTCATCGTTGTGGAACACGACGAGGATACCATGCGCGCCGCGGATTACATCGTGGACATAGGACCCGGCGCGGGTTCCAGGGGCGGCGAGATCGTTGCCTGCGGCACTGCGGAGGAGATCATGGCGGTCCCGGAATCCGTCACCGGCCAGTATCTCTCCGGCAAAAAATCGATCCCTGTCCCCGCGGAGCGCCGTGCGCCCACGGGCTGGCTTCACGTGCGCGGAGCCGCTGTCAACAACCTCAAGAACATCGATGTGGATATTCCCACCGGCGTTCTCACCGTCGTCACCGGCGTATCCGGCTCCGGCAAGAGCTCTCTGGTAAACGAGATCCTTTACAAGAGGCTGGCTCATGACCTGAACCGGGCACGCACCATCCCCGGACAGCACGACGACATCGAGGGAATCGGGCAGCTGGACAAGGTCATCAATATCGACCAGTCCCCCATCGGCCGCACGCCGCGTTCCAATCCGGCGACCTACACCGGCGTCTTCGACCTGATCCGCTCCCTCTTTGCAGGGACCCAGGACGCCCGCGCCCGCGGCTATGCCAAGGGCCGTTTTTCCTTCAATGTGAAGGGCGGCCGCTGCGAGGC
>DGRU01000082.1:3178-17585 GCA_002390025.1 Lachnospiraceae bacterium UBA4380 | reverse complement strand
ACGGCATCATCAAGATCGAGATGCATTTCCTGCCCGACGTCTATGTCCCCTGTGAAGTCTGCCACGGCAGGCGCTACAACCGCGAGACCCTGGAGGTTCGCTACAAAGGGAAAAATATTGCCGATGTCCTTGAAATGACTGTCGAGGAGGCACTGACCTTTTTTGAAAATATACCCACCATCCGCCGCAAGATCCAGACCCTCTACGATGTGGGACTGGGTTATGTCAAGCTGGGACAGCCCTCCACGGAGCTGTCCGGCGGAGAGGCCCAGCGCATCAAGCTGGCGACGGAACTCTCCAGAAAGAGTACCGGAAAGACCATTTACATCCTGGATGAGCCCACCACCGGCCTCCACTTTGACGATGTCGCCAAACTGACCAAGATCCTGCGCGAACTCGTCGAGGGAGGCAACACGGCCGTGGTCATCGAGCACAACCTCGATGTCATCAAGACCGCGGACTATATCATCGACATGGGACCCGAAGGAGGCGACGGCGGCGGGACCGTTGTTGCCGTCGGAACTCCCGAGGAGATCGCGCAGAGGCATGATTCCTACACGGGCTACTACGTGGACAAGATGCTGGAGAGAGCTCGGAATGCGGAAGCCGGGGCAGAGTCCTGAAGCTGAGCCCGAAACAGGAAATCCGGGGCGGAGTCCCGAAGCCGGGCCCTGAACCCGGAATCAGGGGAAGGATGTTAAAGCCGGGCCGGAAACGGAGCTCAGAAGCAGAGTCATGAAGATGTGAGGGCAGGCAGGGCACATGCTGCCTGCCCCTGTTATTTCACCTGGAGACGCAAATGACGGAATTCAAAGGTTTTGTTTCACATATCATCTACCGGAATGAGGAGAACGGATACACTGTTTTCGAGGTCACTCTGACCGGAAACAGCGAATCATCCGGCCTGCCGTCTGCGAAAAAAGACGGGAAAAAAGAAAAGACCGGCACGGCCTTTGACTTCGACGCGGCGGATCTGGGCGATGTGATCACCTGCGTGGGATACCCCGTCTCCATCAATGAGGGCGAGGGATGCGCCCTGGCCGGGGAGTATACGACCCATCCCGTTTATGGCGAGCAGCTGCGCGTGCAGTCCTACCGGGCTGTCGCCCCGGAGAGCGCGCAGGCCATGTACCGCTACCTGGCCGCGGGAAGCATCAAGGGGATCGGACCCGCCATGGCTGCCAGGATCGTCAAAAAGTTCGGGGACGACACGCTGCGGATCATGGAGGAGGAGCCGGAGAAGCTGGCCGGGGTCAAGGGGATCAGCATGCGGATCGCCCGTGAGATCGGTGCACAGATGGAGGACAAGAAGGATCTGCGCGACGCGATGATCTTTCTGCAGCAGTACGGGATCGGGAGCGCCCACGCGGCGCGGATCTGGCAGGCCTACGGAACGGGACTCTACGAGATCATGAAGACCAATCCCTACCGCCTTGCCGAGGATATACGCGGGATCGGCTTTGCAACGGCGGACGATATCGCGCGCAGGATCGGAATCAGGGCGGACTCCGAATACCGCATTCGCAGCGGACTGCTCTACACCCTCTTTCTGGCTTCGGGAGAGGGACACAGCTTCCTGCCTCAGAATGTCCTTGTGCAGAGGACCTGCGCCCTCCTGCACCTCCCCGCGGAGGAAGTTCTCATCCAGATGGAGAATCTGGCTGTGGAGAGACGGCTGCGCATCCGCCGCAGACGCAGCAGCGGTCCGCTTCCCTGCATGAATACGGACCAGGACATGAACCTGGACGTGGACATGAGTACGGGCATGGACACGGGTGCGGGCATGGACGTGGACATGAATACGGGCATGGGCACGGATATGAGCATGGACATGGACATGCATATGGACATGGCTGAGGCTGCAGACAGGCCCATGGCCCAGGAAACGGCGCGGCGGGATCCCGCAGAGGATGTGGAGGTGTATCTGTCGGGCGTTTTCCGCAGGGAGCAGGATATAGCGAAAATGCTCCTGGACCTGGATGCCCGGATCCACAGGGAACCGGGAGATTCTGAAAAAAGGAAGAAGCTGGAAAAAAAGATCTCCCGCCTGGAGAAGGCGGAGGAGATCACCCTGGATCCCCTGCAGAGGCAGGCGGTCCTGGAAGCGGTGGAGAACGCGGTGCTTGTGATCACCGGCGGTCCCGGCACGGGAAAGACGACGACGATCAATACCATCATCCGCTTTTTTGCAGGGGAGGATCTGCGCGTCCTCCTGGCAGCGCCCACCGGACGTGCGGCGCGGCGCATGTCGGAGGCGACAGGTTATCCGGCCATGACCATCCACCGGCTTCTGGGCGTGCGGAGCGTCTCTGACGACGGGGGAGAGAAGGATTTTCTGAAAAATGAGGGTCTTTACGGCGCCTCCGGGACCGGCATGGGGTCTGCGGACCCTTTTGGAAGCAGTCTGAACGCGGGAGGGGGCTCCGGAGACGGAAAGGGACAGAATTTTTCATATTTTGAGAGGGGAGAGGATAACCCCCTCGAGGCGGATGTCGTCATTATAGATGAAATGTCCATGGTGGACATGAATCTATTCCATTATCTGCTCAAGGCAGTGCCCTCTGGGGCGAGACTGGTACTGGTCGGCGATGTCAACCAGCTTCCCAGCGTGGGGCCGGGCTGTGTCCTGCAGGACCTGATCGAGTCGCAGGCCTTTCACACCATCATGCTGCGGCATATCTTCCGGCAGGCCAGCGAGAGCGACATAGTCATGAATGCCCACCGGATCCTGGAAGGGGCCTCTCTGCCCATGGACAACAAGAGCCGCGATTTCTTTTTCCTGGAGCGGGACCAGGCGCCGGTGATCTACAAGCACACGGTTCAGCTGATCCGCGAGATGCTCCCCAAATATGTCGGATGCAAGGCCGGAGAAATCCAGGTGCTGACGCCCATGCGGCGGGGAAGCCTGGGCGTCGAGCGCCTCAACGAGGTGCTGCAGAGCGTCCTCAATCCTCCCGCCGGCGGCAAGAGAGAGTATGTGCGGCAGGAGACGGTCTTCCGCGAGGGCGACAAGGTCATGCAGACGCGCAACAATTACCAGATCGAATGGGAGGTCCGCGGCAATTTCGGCATGCCCGTAGAGCGGGGCACGGGGATCTTCAACGGAGACTTCGGCAGGATCGAGGAGATCGACCCCCGGAGTGAGATTATGACAGTTGTTTTCGATGACGCCAGAACCGTGGAGTATCCGTTTTCGGAGCTGGAGGATCTGGAGCTGGCCTATGCCATTACAGTCCACAAATCCCAGGGATCTGAGTATCCGGCTGTCATCCTGCCTCTTCTGGCGGGACCTTCCGGACTCTTCAACCGGAATCTCCTGTACACGGCCGTGACCCGGGCGCGCAGCTGCGTTGTCCTTCTGGGGAGCCGGGACGCGGTGGACAGGATGATCGCCAATACCCGCCGGACCAGGCGGTGGACAGGCCTGCGGGACCGGATCACCGAACTTTGGCCTGGACCGGATCCTGCGGATGCAGGATACATGTAAGGGCGCAGGAACCGCAGAGGCGGCTGAAACATAGAGGACTGCAGGAAAAAGATGATGAACTGCGGGACAAGGAGAAAGGACGGCAGGACAAAAAAGGACGGTAGGACAATATGCATATTTACGGAAAAATGGCGGCGCCCGCGCGCCTCTGCCGGGAACTGGTTTTTCCCCGCAGGTGCCCTGTGTGCGACAGGCCTGTGCAGCCTTTCGGCGCCCTGATCTGCCCCTCCTGCGAGGGAGTGCTGCAGAGGGTGCAGGCGCCGGCCTGCAGCCGGTGCGGCAAGCAGCTTGGCTTGGGAGCCCAGGGACTGTGCCGGGACTGCCGAAAGCTCTCCCATGTTTTTGAGCGCGGCTGCACGGTTTTTACCTATCACAGTGCCGCGGGCGGTATTTTCCGCTTCAAATATAAAGGACGGCAGGAGTACGGGGCATATTACGGAAGATGCATGGCGCAGAAGCTGTGCGAGAACGTCGGAGGAGTTTTCGGCAGGCCCGACATGCTCGTGCCGGTGCCGGTCTCCGCACAGAGACTTCAGAAGCGGGGCTACAATCAGGCCCTGATCCTGGCGGAGGAAATCTCCCGTCTGACGGCAATTCCCGTGTGTGAGAAGGTGCTGCGACGCGTGACGGACACGCTTCCCATGAAAAACATGACGCCGGCGGAGCGCCAAAATAATTTGAAAAAAGCTTTTCAGGCTTTTGGAAATGATGTAGAATTAAATTCGATTATGCTCATAGACGATATTTATACAACCGGCGCCACAATGGATGCCTGTGCGCATGCTCTGTACAGACAGGGCGCCCGGCGTGTATGTTTTATAACGCTTGCCGCAGGTGTGGACAGCGGATACTGAGAAGAGGAGCTTATGCTGAACGAGGAGAAGATCCGCCTGATGACCCGGCTGACAGTTTACGAAGAAGGACTGGGCGTCGGAGACGGAAGGACAGCTGAATATTTTCGCAACGATTATGTGTTATCCGGGATGGTCGGTTCTTTTGTGGCCGGTACATTGGCCTGGGGGATCTGTGCGGCCATTTACTGCGGCTATTTTTTTGAGCAGATCTTTTTTTCTGTATATGAAAACAGCCTTGGACCTTTTCTGCGTCTGGCTGCGACAAGTTATGTCTCCTTCATTCTGTTTTTCCTGCTGGTCACACTGCTGATCTATTACAGGAGGAGCGCGTCATTCAGAAGGCGGCGCTTGATGTACGCACAGGATCTGGACGCTCTGATGGAGATCTGCGAAAAGGAGGCAGAAGAAGCCTGACAGGAGCTGCAGGAAAGCACTCTGTAGAAGGCGGAACGATAATGGAGGCGCAATGAACAGTAATACAGGTATATATGTATTAAGAGAAAATCTCATACAGTTTTATAAGAGGCAGGAGTTTCTCCTGCTGTCCGTATTTCGCTTTGCAGTATCCCTTGCGGTACTGCTCCTGCTCCGCGGTCATCTGGGGATTCACGGACCTGCCGGTGCGGCACTGAACAGCACACTGCTCAATGTGATCCTGGCGCTTGTGTGCTCCCTGCTTCCGACCGGCTTTTCCGCAGGAATCATCGGACTGGTTCTGGTCTGGGACCTGTACAGGCTGTCGCTCGAGGCGACAGCGATTTGTGCAGCGCTGATCCTGGTATGCCTTCTGGTGTATTTCCGATTCTCGCCCAGAGATACCATGATCCTGCTGCTGATGCCCGTGGCATATGCACTCAATCTGCACTATCTGGTGCCCCTTCTGGCGGGCCTTATGTTCGGACCGGGCGCGGCTGTTGCCGTATTGTTTGGTCTCCTGTTCACCAAGTACGTGCTCCTGGTGGAAGGGAGCCTCCCCGTGCTCGCGGCTCCCGCGGGCGGCCTGGCCCTGACCGGAGAAAGGCTGATCGCGAATTTCCGGCTCCTGGTCGACGGCATGGTGAACGACAAGTCCCTGGTCATTCTCGCGGCAGCCCTCGCAGCCGCTGCCATTGCCGTCTGCTTTACCCGCAGGCTGGCTATTGAATACGCCTGGGTCATAGCGATCACTGTCGGCTGTATTCTGGAGCTGATCATTCTTCTGGCAGGCGACATGCGCTACGGGACTGAGATCGATCTTGCCCATGTATTTCTGGGTATTGTTATTTCCTTTATGCTGGCGCAGATCGTGCGATTCTTTACTTTTAATGTGGATTACCTGCGCATAGAGAATGTCCAGTTTGAGGACGAGGATTATTATTACTATGTAAAGGCTGTCCCGAAAGTTATGGTTTATTCATCCGATCCGGAAGACGATGAATTTGATCCTCCGTCCGGGGAGGACGATGCAGAAGATTACGAAGGATAATAATCGTTGAATTTTCCATGGTCTTTTTCATTCAGTAATTTCATATCGCGGCTTCGTATGCCTGATGTACGGTGGACCGACTTAGTAGAAGTTCTGATCATAGCCTATCTGACATATCATATCCTGCTGTGGGTGAAGAATACACGCGCGTGGCAGCTGATGAAGGGAATCGCCGTCGTTGTTGCGATGGCCCTTTTGGCAGCTTTCTTTAATATGACCACAATTCTGTGGATCTTCCGGCACGTCGCCGGAATTGCCGTCACTGCCCTCGTCATCATCCTGCAGCCGGAGCTTCGTGCTGCCATGGAGGAACTGGGACGCAAAAACTTCCTGAGTTCCATCCTCCGCATGGATCCGGCCAAGACCGAGGAGGGACGATTCTCCGACCGCACCGTCAACGAGCTGATCCGCGCCTGCATCGAGATGGGCAGGGTCAAGACAGGAGCGCTGATCGTCATCGAACAGACGACACCGCTTCTGGAATATGTGCGTTCCGGCATCGAGATCGATGCGATCGTTTCCAGTCAGCTCCTTATCAATATTTTTGAAAAGAACACCCCTCTTCATGACGGGGCGGTCATTATCCGGGGAAACAGGATTGTTTCCGCCACCAGCTACCTTCCAATCACATCCTCCCAGCTTGACAAGAACCTGGGAACCAGACACCGCGCGGGTGTCGGCATCTCGGAGGAGACCGACGCGCTCACCCTGATCGTGTCGGAGGAGACCGGACAGCTGAGCTACTCCTATAAAGGAAACCTCTGGAGTCCTGTGACGCCGGAACAGCTCCGGGGAGCCCTGGTCCGTCTTCAGAACAAGCTTTCCGAAGAGGAAGCTGCCAGAAATGCCACCCGCTCACCGCTGGGCGGAATCTCGGGATTCGGCAGATACGCGCTGCGCCGGACCAAAGGCACAGGCGCGGCGGCCGATCAGCAAAAAGATGCCGTAGAGGAGAACGGAGAGGAGAAGATGGCTGCGGATACGGAGAAGGAAGGAGGTGCGCATGTTTAAGCGTATCATGAACCTCGATTCCAATCTGCGGCTGAAGGTTGCTTCCGTTCTGATCGCCATGGCGCTCTGGTATATGATCAACTATTTCAGCGATCCCGCTGTCCGTATGACTGTCAGCAATGTCCCTGTACAGATCCTGCACGGAGAGTCGATCGAAAAAGCGGGCGACGTATACACCGTTATGGATGACACGGATGTGATCCCCACTGTGACCATTTACGCAAAGCGCTCGGTCATTGACAAGCTGGAGTCCAAAAACGTCATCGCGACTGCGGATGTACGCGAGATCGAGGATGACGGATCGGTCAAGATTTCCCTCTCGACCGACAAATATGCCAACAGCATCGAGGATATAAGCGGCAGCATCGGGTATGTACAGCTCCGGGTGGAGCCGATGAAGACCAAATCTTTTGCCCTCGAAGTTGAGACGGTCGGAGAGCCCGAGGATGGATACATGCACTATGAATCATCCGCGGAACAGAATCAGGTCATTATTTCAGGACCGCAGTCCTATGTGGAAAAGATCGGACGCGCAGCGGTCCAGGTGGACATAACGGAATCGGACAGGAATATCAGTTCCTATCCGGACATCATCCTCTATGATATGGAGGGCGGTGAGATTACTACAGAGGAGATGGAAGCCCAGAAGCTCCATCTGAATATTTCCTCTGTGAGAGTGGTGGTGACGATCTATCAGACCAAGAGCGTTCCCATCATCTGCGGCTCGGAGGTGCCGATCGCGGAAGGCTATAAACTGGATTCGGGTCCCGAGGCGGATCCCTCATCGATCCAGATTGCCGGCGCGGCAGGTATCCTGCGGGAGATAGAGTCAATCAAGATACCTGCGGAGGACATTGCGACTGAACCCGTCAGCAGCAATATCCACAAGAGTATCGTTATTGACAAATACCTGCCGGAAGGAGCTGTCGCCGCCGATGCGGATTCCGACATCATCACAGTTTACATGCGCGTCTCCCGGGAGACTGTCGACAGCACGGATACTTCGGAAGACTCGACAGAATCCCTGGACAGCGGGGGAAATACTGCTTCCGCGGAAACAGACGCCGCCTACTGAGCAATGAAACAAAGAAATGGAGTTTAAAAATGCTTAACTATAAGAAATATAAAAAGAACCCGGTTGTACATTATCCGGAGAGACAATGGCCCGACAAGGAAATCGAAAAGGCACCCGTCTGGTGCAGCGTTGACCTCAGGGACGGCAACCAGGCCCTGATCGATCCCATGGTCGTCTCCGAGAAAATGGAAATGTTCCGCCTTCTGGTCAAGCTCGGCTTCAAGGAGATCGAGATCGGATTTCCCGCAGCCAGCCAGATCGAATATGATTTCCTCCGCGCTCTGGTCGACAACGACATGATTCCCGACGACGTGTATGTGCAGGTTCTCTCCCAGTGCAGGAAAGAGCAGATCGACAGGACCTTCGAGGCGATCAAGGGCATCAAAAACGTCATTTTCCACATTTACAACTCCACATCGACTCTGCAGAGGGATGTCGTCTTCAATATGGACCGCGCGGGCATCATCGAGATCGCACAGAACGGCACCCGCTGGGTCAAGGAGGGCGCAAAGAACTACGACGGAAATCTCGTTCTCGAGTACTCGCCGGAGAGCTTCACCGGCACCGAGCTGGATTTCGCGCTTGAGATCTGCACCGCCGTGCAGGATATCTGGGAGCCCACAAAAGAAAAGCCCATGATCTTCAACCTTCCCTCCACGGTCGAGATGAACACTCCCAATGTGTATGCCGACCAGATCGAGTGGATGAGCAGGCATTTCAAGAACCGCGACAGCATCATCCTCAGTATCCACCCTCACAATGACCGTGGCTGCGGTGTCGCTGCAGCAGAGCTGGCAATGCTTGCGGGCGCCCAGCGCGTCGAGGGAACACTTCTGGGCAACGGCGAGCGCACCGGCAACGTCGACCTGCTCAATATCGCCTACAACATGTTCACCCAGGGCATCAACCCCGAGCTTGACATTGAAGATATCAACGAGATCATCGACGTCTACGAGCGCTGCAACAAGATGAGCATCGACGAGCGCCACCCCTATGCGGGCAAACTCGTGTTCACCGCCTTCTCGGGCTCTCATCAGGACGCCATCAACAAGGGTATCGCGGCCATGAAGGCCAGAAAATCCGAGATCTGGGAGGTTCCCTATCTTCCCATCGATCCCTCCGACATCGGCAGGGTCTACGAGCCGATCATCCGCGTCAACTCGCAGTCCGGCAAGGGCGGCGTCGCCTTCATCATGAGCACCTACTACGGATTCAAGCTTCCCAAGGGCATGCACGGCGAGTTCGCCAAGGTCATCCAGGCCCTCTCCGAGAAGGTCGGCGAGGTTCCGCCGGAGCAGATCATGGAAGCTTTCCGCCAGGAGTATCTGTACAGGAACGAACCGCTCCACTTCCGCAAGGCACAGGTCTCCGACCTCAGCAACGACGTCAAGACGCCGTTTGATACGCGGATCCGTGTGGATTATTCCAACCATGGCAGACCCGAATTCTTCGAGGCTTCCGGAAACGGACCTCTGGACGCTCTTCAGAGAGGCTTCCGCGAGCGCTTCGGATTCAATCTCCGCATTCTGGATTACGAGGAGCACGCCCTTCAGGCTGGTTCGGATTCACAGGCGGCCGCCTATATCCATCTGCTTGACGGAGACACCGGCAGCATCACCTATGGCGTAGGTGTCAGCTCCAACATCACCCGTGCCTCGATCCGCGCCGTATTCTCCGGTGTCAACCGTCTGGGACTCGGCGACAGACAGCAGGGAATCGAAGATCACTATTGATTACTATTGGCAGAAAAGATATGCGTGTCAGAGAGGGAGCTCTCTGACACGCAGTTTCTCATTCACACAGTCGACCGGGGGTTCCCGGAGGGAGGAAATGAAAAAGTGGCAGAACAGAAAAAGCTGGTCGCTGAAATCACGGCGATGGATGAAGACTTTACACAATGGTATACAGACGTCTGCATCAAGGCAGGCCTGATTGCGTATTCAAACATTAAGGGATTTATGGTCTACAAGCCCGCCGGATATGCGATCTGGGAAGCGGTGCAGAAGCACCTCGACGCACGTTTCAAGGCAGTGGGCGTAGAGAATGTCTATCTCCCCATGCTGATCCCGGAGCGTCTCCTGAGCAAGGAGAGCGACCTGGTGGAAGGCTTTGCGCCTGAAGTGGCCTGGGTCACCCACGGCGGTTCCGAAAAGCTTGACGAGCGTGTATGTGTCCGCCCCACTTCCGAGTCCCTGTTCAGCGACTTCTACAGAGGCGAGATCCAGTCCTACCGCGACCTTCCCATGATCTACAACCAGTGGTGCAGCGTTGTCCGCTGGGAAAAAGAGACCAGGCCCTTCCTCCGCTCCCGTGAGTTTATGTGGCAGGAGGGACACACTGTCCATGCGACCGCGGAAGAGGCAGAGGCAAGGACACAGCAGATGCTGAACGTCTATGCGGATTTCTGTGCCGAGGATCTGGCCATCCCCACCATCAAGGGCAGAAAGACCGACAAGGAGAAATTTGCGGGCGCCGTTGCGACCTATACCATCGAAGCCCTGATGCACGACGGCAGAGCTCTGCAGTCCGGCACCAGCCATGACTTCGGCGATGATTTTGCCAGGGCTTACGGCATCCTGTTTACAGATAAGGACAACAAGCAGAAGCACCCCTTCCAGACATCCTGGGGCCTGTCCACCCGTATCATCGGAGCCCTGATCATGGTTCACGGCGACAATTCCGGTCTGGTGCTTCCTCCCCGCATCGCGCCCACACAGGTCGTGATCGTGCCCATCCAGCAGCGCAAGGCAGGTGTCCTCGACAAGGCCTACGAACTGAAAGAGGCCCTGAGCAATTTCCGCGTCAAGGTCGATGACAGCGACAAGAGCCCCGGCTTCAAGTTCGCTGACCAGGAGATGCGCGGCTTCCCGCTCCGCGTCGAGATCGGTCCCCGCGACATCCAGAACGGCAAGTGCATCATCGCCCGCAGAGATACCGGCGCCAAGGAGGAGTGCGAACTCGATCAGCTCGCAGCCCGCATCGGAGAGCTGCTGGAGCAGATTCAGAGCGACATGTTCGAGCGCGCCAAAAAGCACCTGGAGGAGCACACCTACAAAGCTGCCAGCCGCGAGGAATTCGAGAAGACCTTCGCGGAGAAGACCGGCTTTGTCAAGGCCATGTGGTGCGGCGAGCTCGCCTGCGAAGAAGAAATCAAAGAGAAATTCGGCGTGACCAGCCGCTGCATCCCCTTCGAGCAGGAAGAGGTTGCGCAGACCTGTGTCTGCTGCGGAAAGCCCGCTAAGAAGATGGTCTACTGGGGCAAGTCCTATTGATGACCTGCCGCAGGCACCGGGGGCTCTGCTGACAGTCTGCCGGCAGAGGGCAGGGGCCGCCGGCAGACAGCCGGTGACCGGTCTTTTTCTGCGCGGACAGGGTTTCGGGAAGGAGTTTTTATGAGAGAGATTGAAATAAAGATTCCGCCGGGAGCTGCGAAGATTCTGCGCAGGCTGGAAGAACACGGCTATGAGGCCTACGTGGTCGGCGGATGCGTGAGGGACAGCCTTCTGGGAAGAAATCCCAACGACTGGGATATTACGACATCGGCGCTCCCCATGCAGGTCAAAGCCCTGTTTCCCCGCACGATCGACACGGGTCTCAAACACGGGACAGTGACCATTCTGGAGGGGGGCGAACCCTACGAAGTCACGACTTACAGGGTGGACGGCGAGTATCTGGACGGCAGACATCCCTCGGAGGTCACCTTTACGGCCAGCCTCAGGGAGGACCTGCAGCGCAGGGATTTTACCATCAATGCCATGGCCTACAGCGAGAAACACGGCCTGCAGGATTATTTCGACGGACTGACACATCTGGAAAAAGGACTGATCTGCGCGGTCGGAGATCCCCTGCAGCGCTTCGGTGAGGACGCGCTCCGGATCATGCGCGCCGTCCGCTTTGCGGCCCAGCTGGGCTACGAAGTGGAGGAGGAGACGGTGCGGGCAATGAAGGAACTTGCCCCCACTCTCTCGAAGATCAGTGCCGAGAGGATCGCCTCGGAGCTGGAGAAACTGCTCCTGTCCCCGCATCCCGAAAAGCTCAGAATGGCCTGTGAGTGCGGCATCACAGCTATTATCCTGCCGGAGTTTGACCGCTGTATGGAGACCCCGCAGAACAACCCCCACCACTGCTACAGCGTGGGGGAACACACCATCGTTTCCATCGGGAACGCCCGGCCGGACAGAGTCCTGCGCCTGGCCATGCTGCTGCACGATTTCGGCAAGCCGGCCTGCAAAACGACCGATGAAGAGGGCATCGACCATTTTCACGGTCATCAGGAGATCAGCGCGCAGATGGCCAATGACATCCTGCGCCGCCTCAAATCGGACAATGTGACCCGGAAGAGCGTCGTGAAGCTGGTCCGCTTCCATGACCGGGCAGTCAGACTGACACCGGCCGGCGTGCGCAAGGCGGTCGTTCAGATCGGAGAGGATCTTTTCCCGCTCTATCTGGAGGTCAAAGAGGCGGATACCCTGGCCCAGAGTGAATACATGAGGCAGGAGAAGCTGGACTATCTGGAAGAAGTCCGCAGACTCTACAGAAAGGTCCTGGAGGATGGCGACTGTCTTTCCATGAAGGATCTTGCCGTCAAGGGGGATGACCTGATCGCTGCGGGAATGCAGCCGGGAAAGCAGTTCAAAGAAGTCCTGGAGGCAATGTTCGAAGATGTGATCAGAGAACCCTCCCACAATGAGAAAGCCTATCTGATGGACAGATATGCAGATGCCAGGTCTGTATTGACAAAAACAGGGCAAAACAAGTAATATTAACTTGCAGAAGTCCTGTACAGCCAGGCGGGACAAACACAATCAAAACAACCTGCGTGCAGGGAAGAATACAAGGAGAGATTATGAACAAGGGACAGTTTATTGACAAAATGCATGAGAAATCAGGACTTACTGTAAAGGATGCAGAGAAGGCATATAAGGCTTTTACCGAGACTGTGATCGAGGCCCTCAAGGAAGGCGAGAAGGTCCAGCTGGTAGGCTTCGGCACATTCGATATCGGTGAGCGCTCTGCTAGAGAGGGCAGAAATCCTCAGACAGGCGAGTCCATCCAGATCTCTGCTTCCAAAACACCTAAATTCAAAGCAGGCAAGGCCTTCAAGGATGCTGTCAACGGCTGAAAACTGTAAAGTCTTGAAATGAAACAGCCCGCTGTCGTCAGGCAGCGGGCTGTATCAGAACTATGGAGAAGAGACAGCGCAGTGAGATGCTGAGAAAGCAGGCAGGATATGCGACTTGACAAATATCTGAAGGTCACCAGGCTCATTAAGCGCAGGACAGTGGCGAATGAAGCCTGTGACAACGGCAGAGTGACTCTGAACGGCAAAATCGCCAGAGCCAGTGCCGAAGTAAAGCCCGGCGACATCATAGGGATCTCCTTCGGTGACCGCGAGACCAAAGCCGAAGTCCTGGCGGTCCGCGACAATGTCCGCAAAGAGGAAGTCCAGGACCTCTTCCGCTATTGCTGAGAGGAAGATGAGAGGAAGATCTCAAACGGATATTGCCGCAGGAATGAAGACGGAAAAATCTTGTCGGCAAAAAGATTTTTTATTCCGGATGTTTTTGCCGCGGGGCGGCGCAGACATCCTGTGACCGCATTGTGGGTGCCGCTCCGGCGGTCGGCATTGTCGGAAGAGAGGGAAAAGCGATGAAATCAAGCGGAAGACGGCCGAGACGCGCGGCAAAGAGGAGAACTTACAGGACCCGGACACAGGACCGGAACAAAGTGCTCCTGACACAGACCAGCCGCAATGACCATCTGAGTATGTTTCTGGCAGGCCTCGTCGTCGTGATCCTCATGATCGCTGTATCGGTTAACGCAATGTCCCTGAACAGGCGCCTGGGTGAGAACCGCAGACGTGCCGTACAGCTGAAGAAAGAGATCCAGACAGAAGAGCAGCGCGCCGCTGATATTGAAGAGTACCGCAGATATACATCTACGGATGCTTATATAGAAGAAATTGCCCGCGAGAAACTCGGGCTGATCTACGAAGGCGAGACCGTCTTCAAGGAAGATAAATAGCAGGATACCAAACAAGACCGCGCCATGCATACACTGCATGGCGCGATTGTATTCATTGGCGGAGGCCTTATGGACACATTGAGAGGACGCGTCAGACAATATATCGAAGATCACGGGATGATCCGCCCCGGGGATACCGTTGTCGCGGGAGTCTCGGGGGGAGCCGATTCCCTGTGCCTCCTGCTGCTTCTGCATGAATTGTCGGGACAGATGGGCTTCCGCCTTCAGGCGGTCCACGTCCACCACGGCCTGCGCGCCGCCGCCCGGGAGGATCAGGAATATGTGGAAAAACTCTGCGGGCAGATGAAGGTGCCCTGCACCGTCGTCCGGGTCGATGCTGCCGCCGCCGCAAAAGAGTGGGGGACGGGCATCGAGGAGGCCGGCCGTATGCTCCGCTACGATGCCTTCAGACAGGTCTGCCGAAGTTCGGGGCAGCAAAGTGAGGAGTCCTCTTTCAGGATCGCTGTCGCCCACCACCGGGAGGACCAGGC
>DGRU01000082.1:0-3130 GCA_002390025.1 Lachnospiraceae bacterium UBA4380 | reverse complement strand
AGGACCAGGCAGAGACGGTCCTGTTCCATCTCTGCAGGGGGACAGACCTGCGGGGGGCGCGCGGCATGCTGCCCGTCAACGGACAGATCATCCGTCCCCTTCTGGGCGAGAGCAGGGCCTGCATTGAGGCCTATCTGACCGGAAAAGGGGTGAAGTGGCGGGAGGATGAGACCAATGCGGACACCGCATACACCCGCAATTATCTGCGCAGTCAGATCCTGCCCCGGCTTGAACAGGGGGTGAATGCAGCCGCATCCCTGAGGATCTCGCAGTTTGCCTCTGCCTGCGCGGAGGCGGAGGACTATCTGGCCGCGGCCGCGGACAAGGCCCTTGAGAGGTGCCGGACAGCCTTCATGCCCGGTGACCGCCTCCTCATTCCGGAGTCCTGTCTGTGCCGGTCTGTCCTTCTGCTGGATGCTCTTCTGGAGGAGGACCCCTATCTGCAGGGCAGGATCCTCTACAGATGCCTTGCCGGCAGCACGCAGACCGGCCGGGACATAGGAACAGTGCATGTGGATGCGCTCCGCCGCCTCTGCCGCAAAAAGACGGACGGACAGCTGTCCATGCCGGACCGCGTCGTGGTCCTGAAATCTGCCGGAAAACTCTTTTTCTGCCGCAGAACAGAGGCAACAGAGGCGGGACCGCAGAAGGATGTGCAGCCGGTCCCGGACCAGGATCCGCAGCAGGGGAAACAGCCGGATTTTCAGGCGGACCCGCAGCCCCACGCAGCCCCCGGTGCTGCTGTCCCCACAGCAGGCAGGATTTATCCAGCCGCTGAGGCAGAGTATACTGTTCGTGTGCGGGATTTTGACGGAAGCATGTCCTCAATTCCCCGAAATGAGTATACGAAATGGTTTGATTATGATAAAATAGGAACGTTTCCTGTTTTTCGCACCCGGCAGCCGGGGGATTATATGTACCTGTATGCGCATGCGAAAACACAGCGGGGAGGCGGCTCTTTAGAGACGGACCGTCTGCAGGACGGCAGTGAAAAGTCCGGGCAGCCCGGGGAGATGATCGCCAAAAAGCTTGCCAGGATCATGCTGGACGGCAAAGTGAGTGCAGGAGCCCGCGACAGGATCGTGCTCCCCTTCATCGGAAAAGAGGCACTCTGGGTTCCGGGACTGCGCATGGGCGATTCCTGCAAGGTGACTCCCGCAACAGGGAAAATACTTGAAATCCGGTGGAATTCCGGCAGGGACTCTGCACAAAATCATACTGAAAGAGGAGAAAAAGATGGCTTACAGAATAGAAGAGATGATCAGTGAAGAAGAAGTCAACAACCGGATCCGGGAACTGGGCGAACAGATCACCAGGGACTATGCAGGCCGTTCGGTCCGTCTGGTATGCATTCTCCGCGGCGCAGTCTTTTTCATGTGCGAGCTGGCCAAGCGCATCGAGCTGCCGGTGACCTTTGATTTCATGTCTGTCTCCAGTTACGGGAGCAAGACCACTTCCAGCGGAATTGTCCGCATCATCAAGGATCTGGAGGAGCCCCTCACAGGTGAGGACGTCATCGTCGTAGAGGATATCATCGATTCCGGAAGGACGCTGAGCTTTTTGAAGGATCTCTTCCGCAGCCGCGGAGCGGCATCCATCCGGGTCTGCACCCTTCTCGACAAGCCTTCCCGCCGCGCACCTGAAATCGATATTGAAGTTGATTACAGGGGATTCGAAGTGCCCGATCAGTTCGTGGTCGGATGGGGAATGGACTACGACCAGAGATACCGCAATCTTCCCTTTATCGGTGTCGTCACCGGTCTGGAAGGAGAGTAAGGAAAAAGAGAGTAAGAGAAAGTAAGAGAATAAGAGAGTAGGAGAGTATTTTGGAAAACAGACCTACAAGAGGCACCGGCAATTACCTGGGGCTGGTTGTCATGGCAGCATTATTCTTCATGTTCTTTTCTCCGTTTCTTCGCAATACGCTCTCTTCAAGAGATACAGCCTATACGAAGGAACAGTTTGCAAAGGAACTGCAGGAGGAGCAGGTAGAACGGGTGGAGATCAGCCCGAACAAAGACAATATGACAGGCTATGCCACTGTGGTCAGGAAAGAGGGCGACAGGGAGATCCTGTATGCCACGGTGATCGCAGACATAGAGGAGATGGCGCGCGAGGCAAATGTCATGACGGTTGTCCATGACATTCCCGCAGAGAATACATTCCTGACCAATGTGCTCCCCATGCTCCTGGTGATGGGCATATGTTTCCTGTTCTTCTATCTGATGTCCGGTCAGGGCATGGGCGGCGGCAATGCCAAGATGATGAATTTCGGCAAGAGCAGGGCCCGCCTCTCCACCGGCGAGGAAGTGACTTTCAAGCAGGTCGCCGGCCTCGACGAGGAAAAATCGGACCTGGAGGAGATCATCGACTTCCTCCGCAATCCCGCCAAGTACACCAAAGTCGGCGCGCGCATTCCCAAGGGAGTCCTTCTCGAGGGCGCTCCCGGTACAGGTAAAACGCTTCTGGCAAGAGCGGTTGCAGGAGAGGCAAAGGTGCCCTTTTTCAGCATTTCGGGCTCCGACTTTGTGGAGATGTTTGTCGGTGTCGGCGCATCCCGCGTCCGCGACATGTTTGAAGAGGCAAAAAAGAATTCCCCCTGCATCGTGTTCATCGATGAGATCGACGCTGTCGCGCGCCGCAGAGGTACGGGCCTGGGAGGCTCCCACGACGAGCGCGAACAGACACTCAACCAGCTGCTGGTGGAAATGGACGGCTTCGGCGTCAACGAAGGGATCATCGTCATGGCGGCGACCAACAGGGTCGACGTCCTTGACCCCGCGATCCTGCGTCCGGGCCGCTTTGACCGCAAGGTCTCTGTGGGACGTCCCGACGTGAAGGGCAGAGAGGAGATCCTCAAGGTCCATGCTGCCAACAAGCCTCTGGGCGACGATGTGGATCTCGGGGAGATCGCGCGCACTACGGCGGGCTTTTCCGGCGCGGACCTCGAAAACCTGCTCAATGAGGCTGCCATTGCGGCGGCCAAGGCGGACCGCCTCTTCCTCACGCAGGCGGATATTAAAAATGCCTTCATCAAGATCGGCATCGGCACGGAGAAGAAGAGCCATGTTATTTCCGAGAAGGAAAAACGCATCACGGCCTATCACGAGACAGGCCACGCCATCCTCTT
>DGRU01000158.1:3126-7560 GCA_002390025.1 Lachnospiraceae bacterium UBA4380 | reverse complement strand
GAATACACGCTCCCAGGGCTCCCTGGCACAGGATAACGCACAGTCCCGCATCGACCGCAGGACCGTGTGGAGTTCCCCCGGCCAATCATCCGGCATGCAGCCTCCGCCCCCGGACCTGCTCTTCGGCGATATCAGCGGCAGTGAGATTGAGGAATTTATCCACAGCGTGAGCTCCGAAATCGA
This sequence comes from Lachnospiraceae bacterium UBA4380, assembly GCA_002390025.1. Lineage (GTDB taxonomy): Bacteria > Bacillota > Clostridia > Lachnospirales > Lachnospiraceae > CAG-791. The sequence continues at coordinate 7,377 of DGRU01000158.1, read as the reverse complement.
CCTTATGATGCAGCTCAAGGGCGTGCCCAATATCGTCACGATCGAAGATTACGCGATCCTTCGGGACAATACCACATGCACCATCCTGATCCGTATGGAAGAGCTGGAGCCTCTGGACAGCTATCTGCAGCGCAGAAACGGCAGCCTGCAGAAGGAAGAGATTGTCCGCCTTGGAACCGATATCTGCAGCGCGCTCACCTTCTGCGAGCAAAAAAATATCCTGCACCGCGACATCAAGACCAGCAACCTCTTCCACAGCAATGAAGCGGGCTTTAAGCTGGGCGATTTCGGCATCTCCAGATCCATGGCCTCGATCCGTGAAAAGGCCGCCATGAGCGGGATCGGAACGATCCAGTATATGGCCCCCGAGATCTACCAGGGCAGAGAATACAACAACACCGCGGATATTTATTCCCTGGGAATCGTCCTGTATATACTGACCAACGGCATGGTCCCTCCCCTGTACGACAGCGGGACGGGCAGGCAGGCCTTTCCTCTGTCAAGGGCACAGGTCCACGATGCGAATATGCGGCGTCTGCGCGGAGAACCTCTCCCGCCGCCCCGCTGCACGGACCCCCTGCTCGCTTCTGTGATCTGCGCCGCCTGCAATCCCGACCCGGAGAGCCGATTCCAGACAGCCGGAGCTTTCCGCCAGGCCCTGATCTCGAGTATGCAGGGCGGCCGGCCGTCTGTGCCTCCCCAGTCCAGGCCTCAGCAGCCCGGGCACCGACAGTCCGCACTGCAGTCCTCACCGCAGCCGGCCGTCACACCTGCAAACGAATACCCGGCACACGGATCTGCCGATACCGGCAGTTCACCCGTCTTCCGTATTTTCACCCTGGTCAGCATTGCAGTCGCCGCCATGGGCATACTACTGTTTCTGGTCGTAAGGCTTCTCTCTGTCAAGGCGCCTTCCGCGGACACGGATACTGCCTCTCCGTCGGGAACCCCCGTGGCAGAGCAGGATGCCGGTGCGGACACAGACCCGGACACAGAACAGGAAATCACTCCCTCCCAGGACCAGAATGCAGTTCAGGACACAGAGGAAAACCAGACGGAGAGCGGCAGCCAGGACCCGGAAACAGGCTCTGAGGACTCCGCCTCTCCAGTGGAAGAGGCCTCTCAGGATACTGAGCCTGCTTCGGACTCCGATTCCGATACCGATATGGCGATCAGTGACGCCGTTGCCGACAACCCCGCCGACGACACGGAGAGTGACAGTGAATCCGATTCCCAAAAAGAGATCCAGTGGTCCGATAACAATCTCAAGAGCGCTGTGACGGACCAGGTCCGCACACAGCTGGGGATCAGCGGTGCGATCACCGTCGGGGACGCCATGAAGGTACAGAAACTGGATCTGACCAATTCAGCGGTCTCCGACCTGTCCGATCTGCGCTATTTTGTCGGACTGACCAGTCTGGAACTGGGCAACAACTTCATTACAGATATCTCTGCTCTCTCCAATCTCAGGAAGCTGCAGGATCTCAATCTTGAGCAGAATTCCATCGAAGATGTAACCCCCCTGTCGGGGCTCACCCGGCTCAAAGAGCTCGACCTCAACGAAAACAGTATCGAGGATATCTCCTGCCTGTCCGAACTCACGCAGCTGACCATGCTGGACATCCGGTCAAATTATATCGGCGATATCTCCGCGCTGAAAAACATGACCCAGATGAAAGAACTGTATATGAGTTCCAACAACGACATCTATGACCTTTCACCGCTCTCGGACATGCCTTCCCTGTGGTATCTCAGTTTCAAGGACACCGCCGTGACAGATCTTTCTCCGCTCAGAAGAGATACAGCTCTGACCACTCTGGTGATGAGTCTGACGAATGTCACTGATATTTCCGTGATCGACAACTTCAACGGCCTCGGTTATCTGGACATCCGCGGATGCCCCATCAGCGATTACGGCCCCGCCAACCGCGTGGCCAAGCGCAAAGGATCCACCGTCAAAAAATAGCTTTACAAAACCAGCTGCCTGTGCAGCATGAACGGGTAAACAAAAATGACAACTTCCTCCTATTCCCAACTGCAGTCACAGCTCTCCTCCGTCTGGCCGGACTGGAAGATCACCGGTACTCTCGGAAAAGGGACCTTCGGGTACGTCTATCAATTAGTCCGGAATGATCTGGGCAAAAACTATACCTGTGCCATGAAGGTCCTCCAGATGATCTCGGATGAATCGGATGAAAATCTTGAAGAATTCGTCCGCAGTGTGAGCCATGAAATCGACATGATGATGCAGCTCAAGGGCTACCCCAACATCGTCACGATCGAGGATTACACCGTAATTCGGGGAGAGGGAACGCGGACCATCCTGATTCGCATGGAGCAGCTGGAAAGTGTAGAAAAGATCAAAAACAGCAGGGGAGGTCTCAGCCGCGCCCAGACCCTGCAGCTGGGACTGGATATCTGCAACGCCCTAGTCAGCTGTGAAGAGAAAAATATCATCCACAGAGATATCAAACTCAGCAATATTTTTTACAGCGAGAAGGGCGGATACAAACTGGGCGATTTCGGCATCTCCAGGACCATGGACTCCATCCACGAGAAAATGTCCATGAGCAGCGCGGGGACGATCCAGTACATGGCGCCCGAGGTCTATCACGGCTATAAATATGACAGTTCGGCCGACCTGTATTCCCTGGGCATCGCCCTGTACATCCTCCTGAACCGCAATCTCCCGCCCCTGTGCAATGCCTACAATACCCCTGCGGGAAATCTCTCGATTTCCATGGTGCACGAAGCCAATATGCGGAGGCTGCGCGGAGAACCTCTCCCGCCGCCCGTCGACGCAGACGAGTATCTGGCCTCCATTATCCTCACTGCGTGCAGCCCGGATCCCGCAAAGCGCTTCCCCTCTGCATCCCGCTTCAGGGACGCTCTTCAGGCTTATATAGATCACAAACCGGTGTCCCGGCCGGTACCCCCGCCGGTATCCCAGCCGATATCCCAGCCTGTTTCCGGCCCTGCGGCGGCTGCAGCCCCCGTAAAAAAACAGGGGAGCCTTCATCCCCAGAGCTATGAAGGCACGACCATTTCCGGACCGGGGCCGGTACAGAGACCGGCAGGCGGAGGAACCCCCCGTCCGGATCCGGCTCCGCGCAATGACGGTCCCTATGATAGAAAAAAGGGCCCTGCTTCCGGAAAGGCTGTCTTCGCATACGGCCTGCTTGTCGCCCTGATCGCAGCACTGGTCCTCTTTCTCGTCCTGCTCATCGGCAAAAACAAGGAAAAGAACGAGGACAAGGACATCACTGTGATCGTCACATATACAGTCCGCTACCTGGATGCATCGGACAAGACAATGGTCTCCGAGAGCACAGTCAAAGAGGGCGGTCTCGGCGCCACAGTGACCGTTCAGGCCAAAGATGTGGAAGGCTTCAAACCTGTCACGGAAGAGGAATCGATCAAACTCACAGAAGACGAAGCGGCAAATATAGTGACATTTTACTACCAGAAGGACAGCGGGAATTCACCGAAGGAGGAAGACCCCCTGCCGGAATCCGTACCTGAATCCGAATCGGGATCCCAACAGGTCACTGTCACCTATACCGTGGTCTGCTTCGACACGAACGGAAACCAGCTTCTGAGTTCTTCCGGCACGGGCACGGCAGGAAGTACCGTATCGCCGGCGCCCCCTGAAATCACGGGCTATGTTCTTGAGAGCGGGCCGGACTCCCTCACTCTGTCCGAAGACGAAGAAAATACACTGATCTATTACTATGAGCCGGAAGTGTCGGAACCCGCGGCAGACATCCCCACCAGCAACACGATCACCTACAATGGGCATACCTACTACGCATATGAGACTTCTGCCATCGATTCCTATCAGGAAGCACAGGCATATGCCGAGTCCCGCGGCGGGTATCTGGCCGTGATCAGCGACGACGAAGAAAATACAGTGCTCTACGATTATGTTTTCTATGGCCGGGATCTGCCGAGTGCCTACTTCGGCCTCAGTGATGAGAACTCTGAAGATTACTGGGAGTGGATCGACGGCACCCCTTACAGCTACGACAACTGGGCGAAAGGCCAGCCCGACAACCAGCACGGCGCCGAACATTACGCCCTCTTTTATTACAAGGATCCCGCCTACACCTGGAACGACGGTGATTTCGGAAAAGATTCCACACGGGGCACCGTCATCTTCCTGATCGAGTGGGATGTGGAATAAGGGAATGTAAAAGACAAAAACAGCAGACAGGCTGCTCCGGCACAGACACACCGCAGACGCGGCGCAGA
>DGRU01000158.1:718-3070 GCA_002390025.1 Lachnospiraceae bacterium UBA4380 | reverse complement strand
GCAGACACGATGCAGACGCGGTGCAGATACGGTGCAGACACGGTGCAGACATTTGAAAGGAGATTTTTACAATGGCATTTATGGATGATGTACTGGGTAAGATGTCACAGGCAGGCCAGTCCGTGAGCAAAAAAGCGCGTGATCTCAGCGAATATGCCAAATACAGCAGCACGATCAGCGATTCCGAGACAGAGATCAGGACTCTCTACAGCGAGATCGGATATCAGGTCTATCTGGCATACCGCAACAATCCTCTTCCCGAGGTTGCTCCCCAGATCCAGCGGATCACAGCGCTCAACAAAACAATTGAGGACGCCCGCGCCGCTCAGAAGGCACTCAATGATTCTGAGAAATGCCCCCGCTGCGGCACCAGGATCCGTCCGGGTATGCTCTTCTGCAACAACTGCGGCTGCAGGCTGGCAGAGCCCGCTCCCCGGCAGGATGCCCCCGCAATGCAGGCGCCCGCAAGGTTCTGCATGTCCTGCGGCGCCCCCATGGCCCCGGACGCCATTTTCTGCATGTCCTGCGGCGCCAGATTTGAAGCAAAACCTGCCCAGGCCGCCCCGGCTCCGGCAGCAGCCCAGGCTCCGGAAGCAGCTCAGGCCGCCCCGAAAGCCCCTGAGGTTCCTGCAGTCCCCGCAGCCCCGAAAGCCCCTGAGGCCCCTGCAGCCTCCGCACAGCCTCTGGTTGAAGACAGCGCTCCTGCTTATGAAGACAGCGCGCCTGCTTACAGCGTCTCCGAAGAGGCGACCTACGCATATGCAGAGCCCGAGACTCCCGACGCACAGCAGGACTGATGGGATCACAACGGAAAGTATATAGGAAACAGTGAATACAGAGAAAAAAGAGCCAACAGAAAGTACAGAGAGTACAGAGAAAACAGATATCAAATTCATGAAAGCAGCCCTGAAGCAGGCGGAGAAGGCGATCGCCATCGGTGAGGTCCCGATCGGCGCGGTCATTGTCTGCGAGGGAAAGATCATCGCGCGCGGCTACAATCGTCGGAATACAGACAAGACGACCCTGGCCCACGCGGAGATCGCCTGCATCCGCAAAGCCTGTAAAAAGACAGGGGACTGGCGCCTGGAGGGATGCACCCTGTACTGCACCCTGGAGCCATGCCAGATGTGCGCCGGGGCCATCATCCAGTCCAGGATCGACCGCGTCGTCATCGGGACGACCAGTCCCAAATCCGGCTGCGGGGGTACCCTGCTCAATATCCTGCAGAATCCCGATTTTAACCATCAGGCAGATGTCCGTTACGGCATTCTGCGTGAAGAATGTACAGAAATTCTGCAGCGTTTTTTCAAGGATCTGCGAAAGAGGAATAAAGAGCGCAAAAAAATGCTCCGCATGCAGGCCGCCCCGCAGTCAGAGACTTGACAATCTTTCTTCTTTTGACTATAGTTATCGAAGCGCTTTGATATTATCAATCTTATCAATCGCTGTTTATCTCCCTGTCATGGGATGAAGTTTTGAAAGCTGCCTGTCGGCACGTATGGGTTCGGGTCTCGCGCAATGGAAACCTGTGAACCGTGTCAGGATGGGAACATAGCAGCACTAAGCGGGAACTTCCATGTGCCGCGAGGGTGCCTGGCTCTGCGGCCGGCCGGCAGCTTTCAGTACTTCATTTCTCTGGCAGGGATTTTTTGTAAAATCTTTTTCCGGGAAGATCTTTCCAGGTGGTTTTTTTCGGAAAGTTCTTTTCGGAGAAATTCTTTCCGGGTATTTATTTCCGGGAAGTTCTTTTCAGAGAAATTCTTTCCGGGTAATTCTTTTCGGGAAGTTCTTTTCAAGAGGTTCATTTATGGAAGACAAAGATGCATTCACAGAATGCACTTCACAGGATCCGGACCAGGTCCGTGCCCTTGAGATCCTCTCCGACTGCAGGCTCTGTCCCAGAAACTGCCGCGTCAACCGGATCAAAGGAGAACGCGGATTCTGCGGGGAAGCCGGAATGATCCGTGCTGCACGCGCGGCCCTCTACTATACGGAAGAGCCCGTCATTTCAGGGACACGGGGCAGCGGTACTGTGTTTTTTTCAGGCTGCAGTCTGGGCTGTATCTACTGCCAGAACCGCCGGATCTCCAGGCCTTCCGTCCCTTCAGGGGAAAAAGAGGCGTCCGGATCATCTCCTGTCCCCCGCCTGACGGAAATATCTCCCCAACGGATGGCGGAGATTTTTCTGAATCTCCAGGAGCAGGGAGCCCACAATATCAACCTCGTGACCCCGGAGCATTTTGTGCCCCTGCTGATCCCCGCCCTGAAGCGGGCAAAGGCAGCGGGGCTGGCCATTCCTGTCGTGTACAACACAGGGAGCTACGAGCGTGTCGAGGCCGTAAGAGCCCTGGA
>DGRU01000158.1:0-642 GCA_002390025.1 Lachnospiraceae bacterium UBA4380 | reverse complement strand
GGACTGGTGGATGTCTGGCTGCCGGATCTCAAGTATGTGTCCTCCGCACTCTCCGCCAGACACACGGGCGCGGCAGATTATTTTCAGTATGCCTCTGCGGCCATCGAAGAAATGGTCCGGCAGTGTCCCGAGCCTCTTTTCTCTGACGGCAGCCATGCCATCGACTGTCCGGACGACGCCGACGATCCGGTCATGGTGCGCGGCGTTCTGGTGCGTCATCTGGCCCTGCCCGGCTGCGGAGAGGACTCCCGCGCGGTCCTGCGCTATCTGAACAGGACCTACGGGGACCGGATCTTCATCAGCATCATGAACCAGTACACCCCTATGCCCCAGGTCCTCGGCCGGAACCGCTCCTTCCCTCAGAAAGCAGACGGAGCCGCTGCTCTGCAGACAGCTGCGGATGCCGATCTCTGCCGGCGCCTGTCGGAGGAGGAATATGACGCTCTGGTCGATTACGCCATTGACCTGGGGATCACAAACGGCTTTATCCAGGAGAGCGGCACGGTGTCGCCTTCCTACATTCCCGTCTTCGACGGGACAGGGATCATCTGATCATTGACAGGAGCCCCTGCGAGTGCAGGCTGTTCTTCAGGCCCCTCCCGCGGATCCCGCGCAACGAAACGGTTTTCCTTTTTCCGCGCA
>DGRU01000098.1 GCA_002390025.1 Lachnospiraceae bacterium UBA4380 | reverse complement strand
AAATTCATCACGCCCCTGACCTTTGAGACGCTGACGAATTCCAAGTGCATGGTCGATACCTTTGACCGCGAGTTTGAATTTGATGTGCGCCACATTTCCGTTGCCAAGGAGGCTGATGTCATTCTTGTTGCCCCCGCTACGGCGGATATCATCGCCAAGATGGCCCACGGCATTGCCGATGACATGCTGACAACGGTCGTTCTGGCAGCAAAATGCAGGAAACTTGCTGCTCCTTCCATGAATACCGCCATGCTGGAGAATCCCATCACACAGGACAATATTGCCCTCCTGCGCAAATACGGATTCACCATCATTGATTCGGCCAGCGGCTACCTGGCCTGCGGCGATACAGGCAGCGGCAAGCTTCCCGAGCCAGAAGTGCTGTGCCAGTGGATCGAGCGCGAGATCGCTTTTTTGGACAAGCCCATGAAGGGCAAAAAGGTCGTGGTCACGGCTGGTCCCACACAGGAAGCCCTGGACCCTGTCCGCTATCTCACCAATCATTCCAGCGGCAAGATGGGCTATGCCATCGCCCATGAAGCTATGCTCCGCGGCGCGGATGTCACGCTGATCTCCGGTCCCGTTGCCCTGCCTGCAGCACCTTTCGTGAAACAGAGAAATATAACCTCGGCGGCGGATATGTTTGATGCGATCCGCGACGAAATTGCCGACACGGATATCCTGATCAAGGCCGCCGCAGTTGCCGATTACAGGCCTGCCCGGGTTGCGGATCAGAAGATCAAAAAGGGAATCTCCGGCGAAGGAAATCCTATTTCCGGTACGGAGGACACCGGAATGTCCATTCCTCTTGCCCGCACGCAGGACATCCTGGGCTGGGTGGCCGAAAACCACCATCCGGGCCTCTTTGTATGCGGCTTCTCCATGGAGACAGAGAATCTTCTGGCCAATTCCTCCAAAAAGCTGACCAAAAAGAAACTTGACATGATCGTCGCCAACAGCCTGCGCACGGCGGGGGCCGGATTCGGCGTCGACACCAATGTCGTTACCCTGATCACAAAGGACGGTGCTCAGGAACTGCCTCTCATGAGCAAAGAGGATGTCGCAGCAAGGATTTTGGACCAGATCAGTTCTATGCAGGATTAATCGAACACCGGTCTGAGTGGGAGGATGAATCTTGATTCTCGTGATCGATATTGGAAATACAAACATCAAATTTACCGGTCTGACAGGCTGCTCCCTGAGCGGGGAAACAGCCCCGGAGCAGGCGGATTTTTCCGTTCTCTTTGAGGACAGAATGTCCACGGAAACAGGGAAAGATCAGCAGAAGTTTCTGCTTGACGCAGAGCAGCTGCTCAGACAGCATGGCATCTCGTTTTCGTCCGGCAGGGCTGCCGAGGCTGTTGCGATCTCCAGTGTGGTGCCTGCAGCTGCTCCGGCAGCAGTCTGCCTGGCAGAGAAGCTCTGCCCTCTGCCCCCGGTCGTCATCAGCTGCAGAAGTGACAGCGGCCTGTCCTTTGACCACCTCCCGGCGCCGGAAAGGGTCGGTACGGACCGCATTGCCGATGCCGCCTGGGCGGCTGCCCGCCATCCCCTTCCCGCAATGACAGTGGATCTGGGGACCGCGACCACCATCAATGTGATCGGACCGGCTGAAGACGGGGGAGATTCTGCAGTTTTTCTGGGAGGAATGATAGGAGCAGGAGTGAGTACATCTCTGCACGCGCTCAGGACCGGGACAGCCCAGCTGCCTGAACTGGCACCGCGTGCCGTCCCTGCGGAAAGCCTCATAGGAATCGATACGGACGGCTGCATGCTGTCCTCGGCTATTGTCGGGACAGCAGCCATGATCGAAGGACTTGCCGCCAGGGTGGAGGAGCAGCTGGGAAGACCGGTGACGCTGATCCTGACGGGAGGCAACGCACGTTTTGTGACTCCCTGGATCAGACGTTCCTTTATCAGTGAACCCTGCCTTGCTCCCAGGGGCGCAGCGGTCATCGCCCTGCGCGAGCTGAAAAAAAGGTCCGGCAGCTGACAGACACTGCTGAAAATGGAAACAAGACAGTTCCTGTGTTTACAAACACTGCTGAATATGGAAACGAGACAGTTCCTGTGTTTACAAACACTGCTAAATATGGAAACAAGACAGTTCCTGTGTTGATTAACTTTTCTGAAAAGGAAAAATCTTACATGTGGTTCCATGGGAGAAATCATCTACAGGAACTGCTGATATTGATAAGGATTGAAAAAAAGGAGAATGATTTTGACAGCAATGGAAGCGGGGAGGGATTACGAGATTACACAGGTGCCTCTTTCTGCTTTCCCGGGGATCCGGGTAGGGCAGATGGAGGACGCACAGGGAGGGACCGGCATTACGGTCCTTTTGTGTGAGGATCCTGGCGGAATGGCAGCGGGACTCCATATAGGAGGAGGCGGGCCGGCCTGCCGCGAGACAGGTCTGCTGGACCCGGTCACGACGGCCCAGAGGATCCATGCGGCTGTTCTCGGGGGCGGCAGCGCCTTCGGACTTGATGCCGCGGGCGGCGTCATGCGTTATCTGGAGGAAAAAGGGATCGGCGTTGAAGTGCGCGGCATCCATGTGCCCCTTGTCGCCCAGGTGGACATTTTCGACCTGCCCGTGGGGGACCCGTCGGTTCGTCCCGATCAGGCCATGGCCTATGCGGCCTGCCGGATGGCGGAACAGGATGGCGGCAATTACAGAGACGGCTGTTTCGGAGCCGGCTGCGGCGCGACCATCGGCAAATATGCCGGAGAGGGCCATGCCATGAAATCAGGAATCGGTTCCTGCGTACTTCGCCGGGGGAACCTGATGGTCGGCGCGGTCGTGGCGGTCAATGCCATGGGAGATATCTATGACTGGAAAAACGGACAGAAGATTGCAGGGGCCCACGCCGGAGACGGAAGACTTTTAGACCGGACGGAAGCCATCTCTCATCTGCTCAGGATCGAGGGCGCCAAAGCGGCACTCAATACCACCATCGGAATTGTATTTACCAATGCCCCCTTCTGCAAAGCCCAGCTCTGCAAGATCGCCGCAATGGCCCACGACGGCTTCGCCAGATCCATCTTCCCGGTCCATACATCGGGAGACGGGGACAGTATCATAGCACTTTCCGTTCCCGCTGTTTCATCGGGGGAGGAGACCGGAGAATCTTACATGGCGGGAATTGACACGGTCGGAACACTGGCTGCCTGGGCCGCCTCGGAGGCCGTCCTGTGCGGCGTGCGTAGTGCAGAATCCGCCTATGGATTCAGGGCGCTTGCAGATCTGAAAAAGGGTTAATACGGAGGCTGTATGCCTCTGCCCGGAATAGATCCGGCATCTTCTTTTTAGGATGAAAGGAATAGAAATATCCAGGGGGATAGAATGGAAAAAAACAAATGGTTTTATGTGGCGCTTGGATCCCTTGCGGTGAGCATTCTTTCTTTGTTTGTCTCTGTAATCACCTATACAATGCCGAACGGGGTAAAGACAAGCTATAATATTCTCGACTTTTTTAAGGGGGAGAGATTCGTCCGTGAGGTTCTCGTCGATTACAGAGGACATGTCTTCTGGAGGATAGACTCGGCGAGTGTAAGAATTCTGGCAGTCCTGGCCCTCGGAGCCCTGATCATGAGTGTCGTCGGGATCTGCACAATGCGGGCACAGCGCCCGAGGACTTGGCAGTTTGTCATGGCGCTGGTGGGGCTGGCGGGAACAGCGATTCCCTCACTGCTGATCTTTTATGCAGTCTTTCAGTCCAGCAAAGGCTTTGCCGGCCAGATCCGGATCGGCATTGCGCCTGTCATAATGCCGATCTCCGCCGTGATCAGCATTATTGCGGTCACATATCGCAGGAACAGCGCCTTAAAGGAAATGGAGCGCCTGGCAAGAGAGCAGAACCTGATATGGGAAGCCGGTGACATGATGGAGATGAACCGGACAGTCGTTGATTACGGACAAACCAGCCGGCAGGGAAGACTGCAGAACTCTGCCCGACAGGGGAGGCTGCAGAATCCTTCGGCGGCTGACGGAAACCGACGGCAGCAGAGCGGCGGCGCAGGACGGGATTCCGGCAGCGGATACAGGCACTGAGGGTGACGCGGGGAAAACCCCGCCGGTTCCTGTACATGCTGTCATTTCTGCAGAATCATTTTGAATTAAATACCATCGTAATTTTGTTAAAAAACAGCTGTTCTCAGTTAAATTTACTGCAGTTACAATACCTTCAATCCGCGATGGTGTGCCTGCCCGGGTCCGGCTGATCCGGGCGGACGCTGCATGACGGAGAAAGGATACTTCTCAAGAAAGGTCACCGGAGGTGTGAGATGAAAGAGCGCAATTTAAAGATGGCGGCCATGGCTCTTGCCGCGGCGATCGCCCTGGCATTTATTCTGATCATTGCTGCCATTGTAAACAGAGGTGCCGGATCTCTTCATCCTGCTCAGAACAAAGCTGTCCAGAAGTGGGAAAAATTTGAGGACGGGCAGGAAAGTGAAGATGTGATCACGAATCCGGCCGGCTTTACGGTCCAGGAGGCCGGGACGTGACCTGACCTGTATGAGCTGCTGTCAACTGCAATCTGATGGAGAAAAGCTATGATATGTCAAAAATGCGGAAATAACAATCCTGACGGTGCTTCCTTCTGCAGATTCTGCGGAAACCGGCTCCAGAGTGCCGGCGGTCCCAATACCCCGAATGTGGCTCCTGCACAGCCGCAGGCTCCCGGATACGGCGGGCCGCAGGCACCGGAATATGTGCAGCCGCAGGCTCCCGGATACGGCCAGCCTCAGGATTCTGATTATGTACAGCCGCAGGCTCCCGGATACGGCGGGCCCCAGGCTTCTGATTATGGGCGGGCGCAGGTTCCCGGATACGGCGGCTATGGCGGCGCAGGAGCATACGGCAGCGATCCCCGCATGGGCGGCGGATATACAGATCCTTATGGAAGAGCTCCCTACGGCGCTGCCCCTGACGGCAGGGCCTATGTTGCTCCCGGTGCGACGCGTCCGGTTTCCAGGTGGCTGATTGCCGTGATCGCGGAAGCAGCAGCCCTCCTGATCCTTCTGGTGATCGCCTCGACCCTGTTTCATCAGGCCGGATCGGTGGACAGAAAGGCCAAAAAATATTTTGTCTCCCTGGTCAACGGGAATTATAAAAAGGCCTTTTCCTACCTCAACCTGAAAAAGGACAAGTATATCAATCCGGACCAACTGGAACTGGCCATGAGCGGCACGGATTTTTCAGAAGTCGATAATTACTATATTCAGGATTCCAGAGGCCTGTTTGACGGCTACTACGGTACCAGCCATAATGCAAACGAGCTGGGAAGGACTTATGTAGCCTTCTACAGAAACAAAGGCGCCTCTTATGATTCTCAATATTACATTCAGATGGTGAAATCCGGCAAAGGCGGAAAATGGTATGTCTCTTCAGACTCGCTGGTCGTAAAGGATGCAAAGATCAATGTTCCGCGCGGCGCAACAGTAACCGTCGATGATATTGAAGTGCCTGAAAAATATGCGGACGAGGAGAGCAGCGGCGAGTACGGTCCCGACGTGGTTTCCTATACAATTCCCCAGCTGTTCAGCGGGGCTCATTATATCAGTGTCAAAGCAGACGGCTGTGAGGAATTGAGACGGGTATGGTATGTCAACGGAAACGGAGATTACTGCTCGCTCCTGGATCTGCGCCGCACCCGCGAGACAATGGAAAGCCTGCAGGCGCAGGCGGCTTCCAATATGCAGCGGATCTATCAGGCCATCCTGAATAAAGAGAGCTTTGATACCGTCGCGGATCTGTTCACCTCCAATCCTGACCAGCTCAAGTATATCCGCGAGGATTATGAGAGACTGGCCGAAAACATGCGCGGTGACAGCTACTGGGTCACGTCCATGAGCTTTGAGAATATCGAGGCGGAATCCAATACGGGTGAACCCTCGGTAAAACTGACATTCCACTGTGCCGGTGCTTATCAGGAAAAATACTACGACGGCGAGATCGGCAGCAACCAGGGTGAATCAGACTGTGAGATGTACTTCAACTTTCAGCAGGAAAACGGCAGCTGGGTGCAGAATTCACTCGGATGCCAGAGAATCTATTTCTGAGAGCACTAACACGTAAGCACTGAAAGTTAAAGGAAATACACCCTGTTTTAAGTCGGAGGAGATGTTTGTTAAGAGGGCTTCGTGTAAGATGATTGCAGAAAACGTCAGAGAGGATCGTCTGAGGTGCTTCTGCAGTTTATAAAAATCCCTGTCATTTACAGGTGGTGCATTGATCTGCGCGGAAGGCGCTGACAATACTGCTTAAATTGACAATATGTTTTCGTGGTTTTATAATTGTAATATTAATGTGTCTATTATTGACTGTTAATTAATAGCTGCTGATGGATTATTTTTGAAGACAGGCTGGCAATTATGACGACGGGAAACATATTAGGAAAGCGCACACAGACAGATCACTCATTAGATGTAGTCTGTGCGCGCTTTTATTATGTTTTTAGAATGATATGACGGAGGTAATAGATGTCCATTAAGTGTAAAGTCTGCGGCACAATGATGCCGGATGATATGAAATTTTGTACACATTGCGGAAACCGCCTGGAAGTCCCCACTCCGCCCGCACCTCCCGCAGCGGATCGTGCAGGCAAGGTCTGTCCCAGATGTAATTCGACAGTAGACTCCAGATATCGCTTTTGTACCGAATGCGGTTTTGACTTTGAGACATTGAACGCTTCCCCCGCTCCCGTGCAGGATGTAAATGGATCGGCAGCCGGGGATCCCGCCGCATATGCTGCAGTTCCTGCACAGCCGGAGCCTGCGGCCTATGAGGACGCAGCTGCTCAGGCAGGCCCCGATCATTCTGACGAGACATCCGTGCAGCCGGCACCTGCAGTCTATTCCGATTCTTCGGGATTGTCCGAATTTGTAATGGATGAAGATGCCACTGTCAATCTGGATTTCCAAGACAAGCCTGCTTGGGGCGCATCTTCCGGCCCGGAATACGCAGAGGCAGAAGAATCCTTCCTGAATAATCCCTGGTTCAGCGCACCGGCAGGGGAAGAGCAGGAGCCCCCTCAGCAATTCCAACCGGAGAGCGTACAGGAAGAAAACGACGCCTATAAGCCCGAAACCGTCGGGGATGAAAAACCTGCTTATGCTCCTGAACCCGTAGAGGAAGAGTGGCCTTCCTTTACTCCTGAGCCCGAGCGCAAAGAGGAGACTGCTTATTTCAAGGATTCCTCATATGGCGGAGAGCAGGATGCGGACCCTGTGTTCAGCTTTGCACCGGTTCAGGAAGAGACCTTTTACAGTTCTGAGCCGGCAGCGGAAAATGCCGCAGAGGCTGCTTACAGCCCTGCTCCTGCAGAGGAAGATACCGCTGAAGCCGCCTACAGTCCTGCTTCGGCAGAAGAAGATGCCGCAGCAGAAAATGCCGCAGAGGCTGCCTACAGTCCGGAGCCCGCAGAAGAGAAGGCCGCGGAGTCCGCTTACCCTGCTTTCAGCCCTGCATCTGCACAGGCGGAAGAGCCCGTATACGCACAGGATCTTTTCAAGCCGGAGACGGAAGAAAAGCCTGCAGAAGATTCTTACACGTCGGAATCTGTTTCGGAGCAGGCACCGGTTCAGCCTTCCTATACATCCGAACCTGTAAAAGAAGACAGTTTTCTGGCGGCGGACTGGTTTACTCAGCCCATCCGCGCTGACCGGTTTGATTTCGATTTTGCTTCCGCTGAACCGGCACAGGAACCCGTGCAGGAAACCGTGC
>DGRU01000214.1 GCA_002390025.1 Lachnospiraceae bacterium UBA4380 | reverse complement strand
AAACATGCGGTATGATCATATCACGAAATCGATTAAGTTGAAAGGAGCCCTGCAGACAGATGGTTTCTCTGAAAGACATCGCCAATATGTGTGGCGTGTCAGTCGCCACTGTCAGCAAGGCACTGAATGACCAGCCGGACGTCGGGCAGGAGACTCGAGACAAAATTAAAAGTCTGGCGGATGAGCTCGGTTACTTCACCAATTCCGCAGCGCGTGCGCTGAAAACGAACCGCACCCATAATCTTGGAGTGCTGTTTGTTGATGAAGGCCACAGGGGGCTGACGCATGAGTTTTTCGCTGCGCTTCTCAACAGCTTTAAGGATGAGGCGGAGCATGAAGGTTACGATATTACTTTTATCAACAACCGGAATGTAGGCGGGAAAAAAATCACATATCTGCAGCATTGTCTTTATCGTGGAGTGGACGGGCTTTTGATGGCATGTGTCGATTTTTATGATGATGAAGTTCTGGAAGTTGTCAATTCTTCTCTTCCGCTTGTAACAATCGATCATGTATTCAACAACAGAGTAGCGGTACTGTCTGATAATGTAGGCGGGGTGGAAACACTGGTTTCCTATGCATACTCAATGGGCCATCGGAAAATTGCTTTTATCTACGGAGAACCGACAGCTGTCACAGAAAACCGTAAAATCGGGTTCCACCGGGCTTGTGAGAAATATGGGCTTTCCGTTCCAAATGAATACATCGTGGAATCCCGTTATTATGATCCGGAACATTGTTATACTGTAACGAAGGAACTCCTTTCTTTAACGGAACGACCGTCCTGCATTCTTTTCCCGGATGACTTCTCTCTAGCCGGCGGCGCCCGGGCAATTCAGGAAGCCGGGCTTCGCATTCCGGATGATATCTCTATCATCGGTTACGACGGAGTTATTGTCTCTCAGCTGATGACGCCGCGAATTACAACGCTACAGCAGGACAGCTACCGTCTGGGGCAGGAAGCAGCGAAAAAGCTGATTGAATTGGTAGAACGACCAAAAACCGCTTTGCTGGATCGTATTCTTATTCCCGGCAAACTTATTCCCGGCGAATCGGTCAAAAACATTGTGTGATTAGCGGAAAACCGCATTATATATAATCACAAATATTATAGGAGGAAAATCAAATGAAAAAAGTTCTCGCACTCGCACTTGCTCTTTGCATGGTATTCTCACTCTGTGCAATCAGCGCATCCGCAGAAGAAGGCAAAGTCTTCAACATTTACGCATGGAACGAGGAGTTCAAAGGCTTCTTTGAGAAGTACTACGAAGTTCCCGAAGGCGTCACCGTAAACTGGATCATTGTTCCGAATAACGGCGGTGCTTATCAGGCAGCTCTCGATGAAGCTCTGCTTAATCAGGCAGATGCTTCCGATGACGAAAAAGTCGATATGTTTCTTGCTGAGGCCGACTACATCATCAAGTACACCAATTCCGATGCAACACAGGATGTTAAAGCTCTTGGCGTAACAGACTTTTCCAATGCCTACAATTATACCGTGCAGGCTGCATCCGACGCTAACGGCTGTGTAAAGGGTGTCTCCTTCCAGTGCTGCCCGGCAGCTCTGATTTATCGCCGTTCCATCGCGAAGGACGTTCTCGGAACAGATGACCCCGCTGAAGTGCAGGAAGCCCTCTCCGATTGGGACAAATATGCAGCTGTTGCAGCTCAGGCTAAGGAAAAGGGTTATTACATGACCGGCTCCGAAGCTGCTGACTACCGTGCATTCTCCAATAATGTTACCTCTCCTTGGGTCAACGAGAATAATGAACTCCAGTTTGACGCTCAGATCGAGGCCTGGATGGCTCAGGCTGAAGATTTCGCTGCAAACGGTTACACTCTTCTGAGTGATGTCTGGGCAGAGGATAACACCAACCAGATGTTTGCAGACGGCAAAACAATGTGCTTCTTCGGACCTGCATGGTACTTCAATTTCTCCATGGGCAATGCTCAGGATCCCGATAAAGGGTGCTTCGGCGACTGGGCCATCTGCCAGGGTCCTGCTCCCTACTTCTGGGGCGGCACATGGCTGCTCGCTGCTACCGGTTCCGATAACCCGACCATGCTTGCCGATGTGATGAACACCTTCATCAATAATGAAGATGTCTGCTCCAAGCTCGTCTCCGAAGAGGCTCAGTTCTCCAACAACCAGGCAGTGAATGCAAAGTTTGCAGAAGATCCTGACTTCGGCAATGCATTCCTTGGCGGTCAGAACGACACTGCAGTATTTGTCGAGCTTGCAAAAGGCATCAAATTTGAAAACAACACCCAGTATGATCAGCTCTGCAACGAGAAGCTGCAGGAGTACTTCCGTGAGTACCTGAAGGGTGACGTCTCCAAAGACCAGGCTCTTGAGAACTACTACAAAGCCATCAATGAGGCATATCCTGCAGTGGTAACTCCGTAACTTCAGTCTCAGTTTCGTATGGATGAAGAAGGGGCAAGGCGTTTGCCTTGTCCCTTTTTTGAAGGTTGTTCAGAGGCCGTGCCCAAAACGGCGCGACTTGTGAACTGCCTTTAAAATCAACTTAAATGATACAGGAGGAGTTGCTATGAGCGAAACAGGCAGAAAGAAAAAAAGAGGAATCAGCTATGCAAAATGGGGTTACTTGTTTGTGCTTCCTTTCTTGCTTGCTTACTTTCTTTTCACGTTTTATCCGCAGGTTCTTACCATTTACAACAGTTTCTTTGAGAACTATCGCGATGGGCTCACACAGGTAGGTCCGAATTTTGTGGGGTTTGGCAACTATGTTAAACTGTTTACTCCTGATAAGTCGGGCAGCATCGACATCCTGAAGTATACAGGAAATACCATTATTCTCTGGCTCCTTGGTGCTGTCCCCCAGATCGTCGTCGCTCTGCTTCTGGCAATTTTCTTTACCAGCTACCGGTTAAATATCAAGGGACAACAGTTTTTCAAGACGGTCATTTATATGCCGAACCTGATCATGGCATCTGCGTTCTCCATGCTTTTTTATACACTGTTTTCAAATGTCGGTCCGGTTAACCAGGTCATACAGGCAATCGGCTGGAGTGATGTACCCATTGATTTTTTTGCGAGACGAGTTACAGTTCGCTCTCTGATCAGCCTGATGAACTTCCTGATGTGGTTCGGTAATACAACAATCCTGCTGATGGCCGGCATCATGAGCATTGATCAGAGCCTGTTTGAAGCAGCAAATCTGGATGGCGCCTCATCTGTGCAGACCTTTTTCAGAGTAACATTGCCTCTTCTGATGCCGATTCTCGTCTACACTGTTATCACAGCAATGATCGGCGGCCTGCAGATGTTTGATGTTCCTCAGATTTTGACGAACGGTTCCGGAACACCTAACCGCTCTTCCATGACTTTGATAATGTATCTCAACAACTATCTCGGCCGCAGCAAAAACTACGGAATGGCCGGTGCAATTTCCGTTATTATCTTCATTATCACTGGCTTGCTGAGTCTTGTTGTCTACCGGTCACTGACGAAAAAAGATTAAGGAGGAATGCATGATGAATCAAAATGCTGTTGACAGCCGCCGTGCCAAGGCGAAACTGACTGCTTTACGTGTGCTTGTTTATGCTATTCTGATCTTTTTATCTATTCTCTGTCTCTTTTCCTTCTATATGCTGTTTATCAACGCCACGCGTACCAATGCGCAGCTGCAGGGCGGTTTTGAAGCTCTTCCTCGCGGGCACTTTATTGAAAACTTAAAGAATGCCTGGACAGACGCCTCCATCAGCATCCCACGCGGTATGCTGAACAGCTTTATGATTGCCGCGCTCACAGCTGTTCTGACAACTTATTTTTCCGCTCTGACTGCATACGGAATTCATGCGTATGATTTCAAATTCAAAAACGCTCTTTTCACTTTTATTCTTGCCATTATGGTGATCCCCTCTCAGGTCTCTGTTTCCGGTTTCATTCAGATCTGCTACAAATATGGCTTTACGAATAAATTCTGGCCCCTGATCCTGCCCGGAATCGCCGCCCCGGTTGTCTTCTTCTATATGAAGCAGTATATGGAAAGCGTTCTCCCGATGGAAATTGTGGAAGCAGCCCGTGTAGACGGCTCCAACGAGTTTTACACCTTCAACCGCATTATTCTCCCTATGCTCAAGCCCGCCTTGGCTGTTCAGTTGATCTTCTCCTTTGTTCAGTCATGGAACAACTATTTCCTTCCCTCTCTGATTCTGACCAAAGCCGAGTATAAAACTGTACCGATCATGATCGCCCAGCTTCGTTCAGCAGACTATTCCAAGTTCGACATGGGCAAGGTTTATATGTTCATTCTTCTGGCTATCCTTCCTGTACTGATTGTTTACATCTTCCTCTCCAAGAGTATTATCAAGGGTGTAACTGCCGGCTCAGTAAAAGGATAACTGATCAATCCAGTTCTTTCT
>DGRU01000155.1:3585-4684 GCA_002390025.1 Lachnospiraceae bacterium UBA4380 | reverse complement strand
CCATGCCGCCGTTGTACCAGTCGACGGGCATCCAGTAGTCGATCTTTTTGCGGTCCGCGAAGGCCTTGTCATTGTTGGCATCGCAGTAGCGGAGGAAATACCAGGAGGAACCTGCCCACTGGGGCATGGTGTCTGTCTCGCGCTTGGCTGCGCCGCCGCACTTGGGGCAGGTGCAGTTGACGAAGGAGTCGATCCTGGCAAGAGGGGACTGGCCGTCTTCGCCGGGCTCGAAGTCCTCGACATCGGGCAGACGCAGAGGAAGCTCCTCGTAGGGAACGCCTACAACACCGCACTTGGGGCAGTGGATGAGCGGAATGGGCTCGCCCCAGTAGCGCTGGCGGTTGAAGGCCCAGTCTTTCATCTTGAACTGCACGCCTGAGTGGCCGATGCCCTTGTCCACAAGGAACTCGATCATCTTTGCGATGGAGTCCTTCTTGTTGGTCAGGCCGTTGAGGAAGCCGGAGTTGACCATCTCGCCGTCGCCCGTGTAGGCTTCCTTGGAGATGTCGCCGCCCTTGATGACCTCAATGATCGGAACGCCGAACTTGGTGGCGAACTCCCAGTCACGCTGGTCGTGAGCAGGCACTGCCATGATGGCACCGGTGCCGTATCCCATCATGACATAGTCGGCGATGAAGATCGGGATTTCCTCTCCGTTTACAGGGTTGATCGCGGACAGGCCTTCGATCTTGAGACCGGTCTTGTCTTTGACCAGCTGTGTGCGCTCAAACTCGGTCTTCTTGGCGCACTCTGCGCGGTAGGCCTCGATGGCGTCCATGTTGGAGATACGGCCTGCATATTTGTCGATCAGAGGATGCTCGGGAGCCATGACCATGAAGGTTACACCAAACAGGGTATCCGCACGGGTCGTGTAGATTTCAAGCTTCTCTTCGATATCCTTGAGTGTGAAGTTGACAAAAGCACCGGTGGACTTGCCGATCCAGTTGACTTCCTGCTGACGGATATTCTCGGGATAATCGACGGTATCCAGACCTGTCAGGAGCTTGTCGGCGTACTCGGTGATCTTCAGATACCAGACATCCTTGGGAAGCTGGATGACATCGCTGTGGCAGATGTCGCACTTGCCGCCCTGGCTGTC
>DGRU01000155.1:0-3535 GCA_002390025.1 Lachnospiraceae bacterium UBA4380 | reverse complement strand
TCCTCGTTGGAGAGGACGACCTTGCAGGAAGGGCAGTAGTTGACCAGAGTCTTGTCACGGAAAACGAGGCCGTGGTCGAACAGCTTGCGGAAGATCCACTGGGTCCACTTGTAATAATCTTCTCTGGAGGTGTCGATCACGCGGTCCCAGTCAAAGGAGAAACCGACGCTCTTGAGCTGATTGGAGAACTTCTCAATATTTTTATCCGTAATAATGCGGGGATGCGTATTGGTCTTGATCGCATAGTTCTCGGTGGGAAGACCGAAGGCGTCGAAACCGATGGGAAACAGTACGTTGTAACCCTGCATTCTGCGCTTTCTGGAAATCACTTCAATGCTGGAATATGCCTTGATGTGGCCGACATGCATACCTGCGCCGCTGGGATAGGGAAATTCTACCAGGCCGTAGAATTTGGGCTTGTCACTGAAATCCACTGCCTTGAAAATACCGGCATCATCCCATTTCTTCTGCCACTTCGGCTCAATCTTTTTAAAATCGTATCTCATGCTAATGCTCCTTTGTACAGTTTACCATCTATATTCGCCCCTGCCCGCCGCGGACCGGATCATGCGCCGGATTTTAGCAAGAACAAACTTTCACTATAATAATCCACAGAAGGCATATTCGTCAAGCACGGGGAAGGGGCCCGGCAGTCCGGATTGCCGCGGGATCCGGGCCTTCCAAGCTTTTTACAGACATTTCTGAAGCGTCGTCTCTACAAGTATATCTTTGATCTGAAAACAAATTCCGCGCATGTCCGCCTCTTCTTTCTCGTCATCCAGATAAACAGTATCATGTCCACTGATGAGTTTACTCTCTGTACAGTTCCTGCGCAAGCACTGAGTCGGTTCCCGGGCATATACGCCCGGACATTTACGGCATAGAAAAAACGCCCCGGCGCCGGCATCTCAAAGGCCGGGCCAGGGGCATTCGTTTTTGCAGAGATAAAGCATTCTCGATCGAAAGACGTTTTCCGCTTGAATGCGGGGCATTGCCGCAAAAGAAATGTTCTGCATGAGCGGAATTTTCTCTTTCTATATCAACGGAAGCTGCTGTCTTTTGCATCAGCGGAAAAATCTGTTTCTGTATTACCGGAAATTTCTGTTTCCAAAATGGATGACCGCGGCAAAGCCGGGGCCCGTATGGGAGCCGATCACGGGACCCATGGAACAGATCTGGACCTTTGCATTCGGATTGATCCGCAGGATCTCATCGCGCATTTTCTCAGCCCGCTCCTTACAGACGGCATGGGCGACGATCACGTCGCTGCTGATGGTGTCGTCATGGGCGCCCTCATAACATTCGATCAGGTATTTGACCGCCCTCGGGACTCCGCGCTGTTTGGAGATATTGATCAGCTTTCCCTCATCATTGATCTTGAGCACGGGCTTGAGGTTGAGGACGTTGCCGGCAAAAGCCGCCGTCGCAGAGACCCGGCCGCCGCGCTTGAGATATTCCAGGTCCTCGACCATGAACCAGAATCCGATGTCAGGGACGATCTTCCTCAGATAAGCAGCGTTCTCCTCGATGGTCTTCCCCTCCTCGCGGCTTTTGATCGCCTGCATAAGGAGAAGTCCCACACCGCCTGTGGCGCCGAGGGTGTCCACACTCTCGATCTTCCTGTCCGGATAGTCCTCCATAACGGCCTGCGCCGCATTGAGAGAGGAGGAATAGGTGCTGCTCAGACCGCTCGAAAGGCAGAGATAGAGGACATCATGCCCCTTTTCTGCTTCCGCCCGGAAGACCTGATCATAGGTATAGGGAGTGATCTGGCTTGTCCCAGTGATCGCGCCGTCCTTCATGCTCTGATAAAAATGCTCCAGCTCCTCTTCCGTCTGCTGGCGGTCCATGACATATTCCCTGTCATCGATCGTATATTTCATGGGTATAAAATGAATATTATTTTCTTCGATATATCTGTTTTCAATGTCGATGGAAGCATCAACATAGATTTCATAGGATTTCCGGTCTTCCAACTTCTCTCTTCCTTTCTCAGGGAACACACAGTTCTCATAAAACACGATGGTTAGGCATCTTGAAAAAGTAACACATGTGTATTATTATACGATTGTATAATCAATACAACACCAAGGTTTATCGAAAATGTGGTTTACTTCACGTTTTTACGCATTTGTGTAGAAAAATACACAATTTATAGAAAAAATGTCCCTTTAAGAAAGATCCTGACCTGCCGTACTCTGTGACGCGTCGGGCAGACACTGTAAAAAGGAAAAAGCGATGGAGAAAAAAGAGGAAAAAACAATAGAGAGAAGCGTTCAAAAGTCTGTGTCTTCAGACAGGCGTGTCATCCGCACCAGGAGAAGCATCCGCATGGCTCTGACCAGGCTCCTGGCCACCAAACCGCTGGGTGAGATCACAGTGACAGAGCTCTCCAGGGCGGCGGATATCAACCGCAAGACTTTTTACAATTATTACGGGGACGTCTCCATGGTCGTAGACGAGATTGAAAATGAAATCGCCGAGGACTTTGCCTCCGCCATCAATGATATCGATTTTCAGGAAATCAGCAAAGAGCCCTCCTATATCTTCCTGCGTCTTGCCAGGCTGATCGAAAAAGACCTGGAATTCTATGCCAGCGTATTTGCTGCGGAGGGGCAGACCTCCCTGCTCAAGAAGATCGTCGCCCCCTTAAAGCAGCAGCTCTGGGAGAGCTTTGCGGACCAGATCGGTCCGGAGGCAGAGGGTTTTGATTTTCTGCTCGAATACGCCGTCTCCGGTATGATCGCCGTCTACCAGAGATGGTTCAATACGGGGCGCAGACAGAATATCGAGGAACTGTCCCGCAATCTCAGCATCCTGACCTTCAACGGAATCAACGGACTGAGCAGAAATAATAAATAACCCGCCATGTTGGCACAGGACTGCCAGGTTCACAGGAACAAACAAGAGCGCACCGGAAAATCCGGTGCGCTCTCTTATTGTCCCTTATTATTGACTAATGACAGTCATGATTCTGTCCGATCATGAAGCGGCAGCTCTATGATCAGTCGTCGCTGCCTTCCTCAAGAGCTGCTGCGCGAGCTGCAACTTCCTTGGCCTGGACATCAGCGGGAGCCTGCTCATAGCGGGCGAACTCATACATATAGTCGCCGCGTCCGCCGGTCATGGAGCGGAGGACTGTGCAGTAGTCGAAGAGCTCGGACATGGGAACTTCCGCCTCGACAACCTGCTTGCCGCCGGGGATGGGGTTCATGCCCAGAACTCTGCCGCGGCGCTTGTTCAGATCGCCCATGACATCACCGGTGTAGGAATCCGGGATGGTGACCTTCAGGGAAACGATGGGCTCGAGCAGGACGGGGTTGGCCTCCATGATGCCCTTCTTGACTGCCTGGCTGGCAGCGGTCTTGAATGCCATTTCGGAGGAGTCTACCGGGTGGTAGGATCCATCGTACAGAGTAGCCTTCAGGCCGACAACGGGATATGCGGCAAGGGGTCCCTTGAGGACTGTCTCGGCAATACCCTTTTCAACAGCGGGGAAGTAGTTCTTGGGAACGCTGCCGCCGACGACTTCTTC
>DGRU01000088.1:1580-17891 GCA_002390025.1 Lachnospiraceae bacterium UBA4380 | reverse complement strand
CTGACGTTATGACCTATGCCTGGGAAGGCAGCAAGTCTTTTGAGACGGACGGTCCCTGCAGGGATTTCCGTGTACTCGGCGCTCTGTACGCAGAGACAGTGCAGCTCATCACTATGAAAGAAGACATCAAGTCAGTTGCTGACCTCAAGGGCAGGAGCGTTTCCATCGGTGCCCCCGGCTCCGGTGTTTACTTCAACGCGGTGGACGTCCTGGAGGGAGCCGGCCTGACTGTGGATGATATCAAGCCCCAGTATCAGAGTTTCGATGACAGTAAAGAGGCCCTGAAAGACGGTCAGATCGATGCGGCTTTCATCGTCGCGGGTGCGCCCACATCGGCCATCACCGAGCTGGCAACCACCAACGGTGTTTTTCTGATTCCTATTGAGGGCGAGCTCAGAGACAATATCATGTCCATCTGCCCCTACTATGCACCGCTTGTGATTCCTGCGGATACTTATCCCGGACAGCCCGATCCGATCGAGACGATCACCATTAAGGCAACCATGGTCGTCGACGCGGATCTGGAGGATGACGTCGTCTATCAGCTGACGGCAGCGATCTTTGACCATGCAGAGGAAATCACGGCCGAGAACGCCAAGGGAGCAGAGCTCTCTGTCGAGAACGCGACTTCCGGTATCGCAGTGCCTTTCCATGCCGGTGCGGCAAGATATTTTGCCGAGCACGGTGTGACAGTGGAAACTGCTGATTGAGAAGGGAGGACTGTCCATGAGTAATGATAAAGTAAAAGATCCGGCATATGAACTTCATCAGGAAGACCTCGAGGAGGTCATGCGAAAATATGACAGAGAGTCCAATGTCCGTGTTTGGACAGGCAAGCCCGCGCTGGCCGTCAAGGCAATTCTGATCGGCTTTTCGCTGTTCTGCATCTGGGTAACACTGTTTGCCACCTTCCTGGAGGAGATCCGTCTGACCTCCTTCATGGGTCTGGTGATCCTGCTGGGATTCCTCACTTATCCCGCAAAAAAAGGCGAGCAGAAGGTCAACTATATTCCCTGGTACGACATTGTCGCCATGGTGCTGGGCACAGGCGCTTTCCTGTATTATACATTTAATGCAGAGCAGATCATTCAGCAGGGTACACGTTTCACGGTACCCCAGATCATCATCGCCATCGTCGGCGTTGCGGCTCTGCTCGAAGTCACCCGCCGCAGTGTCGGCTGGCCTATCCTGATCGTGGCGCTGTTTTTCATCGTCTACGCGATCGTCTACGGATTGACCAACCCTTCCATCGCCGGAAGACTCCGCTATCTGGTGAGAAACCTTTTCTATGCAAAAACAGGTATTTTGTCGACGCCCATTAACGTGTGTTCAAAATACATAGTAGTGTTCATTATATTCGGCGCCTTCCTTGAGAGGACCGGTATCTCCGAGTTCTTCATCAATATGGCAAACTGCGCGGCCGGCCGCTACGCAGGCGGTCCCGCCAAGGTCGCGGTCATTTCCTCGGCTCTTTGCGGTATGGTCAGCGGATCTTCCGTCGGTAACACGGTCACGACCGGTTCCGTCACCATTCCTATGATGAAGGAGACCGGCTACAAGGCGGATTTCGCAGGCGCTGTCGAGGCGGCAGCCTCCACAGGCGGCCAGATCATGCCGCCCATCATGGGTGCGGCTGCATTCCTGATGGCTGACATCATCGGCGTACCCTATTCGGATATCCTGATCCGCGCCATTCTGCCCGCCATTCTCTACTTCACCGGTATTTTCATCGCGGTCCATCTGGAAGCCAAGAAATACGGCCTCACAGGTATCCCCACCGAGAAGCTTCCCAGATTCGGTAAGCTCATCCGTAAAACCTACCTGCTGACTCCCCTGGTACTGCTTGTTATCTGGGTTTCCAAGAACATGATGACCATGCAGCGTGCAGCGGCCTATTCCATCGTCGCGGCAATTGCCGTAGGTATCATTGACGGTGTTTTCGATGGAAGCTATCGCCAGGCCATCAATGAGCTGAAAAATGCCGGATCAAAGAGCCCCGTGGCGGACGCCCTGATCGGCAACAACGAGGACACCGGCAACTGCTTTACCGTCAGGAAGTTTTTTGACTCCCTCGAGGCGGGCGGCAAAGGTACCATCACCGTCGGCGCGGCCTGCGGTGTCGCGGGTATTATCTCCGGCACCATCACCATGACCGGTCTGGCAAACGAGATGATCAATGCCATCGTCGCTGTCGCAGGCGATAAGCTCTTCATCGCCCTGTTCCTGACCATGCTCTGCTGCATCGTCCTGGGCATGGGCGTTCCGACAACCGCGACCTACTGCATCATGGCAGCTACCTGTGCGCCCATCCTGACCCGTATGGGCGTTCCGATCATGGCAGCCCACTTCTTCGTATTCTACTTCGGTATCGTGGCGGATATCACACCGCCTGTTGCCCTGGCAGCCTATGCGGGCAGTGCCATTGCCAAGTCCAATCCCATGCGGACGGCCTTTAACGCGACCAAGCTGGCGATTGCGGCTTTCATCATTCCCTATGTCTTCTGCTTCAGCCCTGCTATGCTGCTGATCGAGACAACTACGATGGAAGTCATCATGATCGCGATCACATCCCTGATCGGTATCTTTGCTGTTGCCGCTGCTCTGGAGGGTTATCTCTTCAGCAACATGGGCATCATCGACAGGCTCCTGCTGGTGGCCGGCGGTCTCATGATGATCGTTCCCGGCACTATGACGGACCTGATCGGTCTGGCCCTGATTGCAGCGGGCATCGCCCTGCAGTATGTGATGAGCAGCAGACATAAGGCATAAGAGTAAGGCACAAAAGAATTCATAAGGACTTGATAAGGACTTTATAAGGGACTTAGGCCTGGTAATCAAGGACTTGGACCTGTTTTTAAAAGGACTTGGGCCGGGATGTCTGTTTCACAAGTCCGACCCATATAGTTTTGGCAGCAGCCTCTCCGCACAGTGTTTTGTGCGGAGAGGTTTTTTGTGCAGAGACTTATGAGTCAGAGAGAACCGTCCCCGTTGGCTCGTCTGCCGGGGGTACCCACTGTCCGGGGCCGGGAAGATTTTTTGACAAAGGATATTGACAAACGGGAAGCGGCATTCTAATATATTATTGTATTAAGTGAATAGTACAATAATACAGCGATACAATTATAGACAGCTTAAGCCGGCAGGCAGTGCGGTTTTGTAACGGAGGAAGAGATGAAGTGGACATTTGAGAATGGGATCCCGATTTATCTGCAGATTCTGGGAAGATTGCGGACAGAGATCGCCAGCGGGGCCTATCCGCCCGGGGCAAAGCTTCCGGCGGTGCGGGAACTGGCATTGGAGGCCGGGGTCAATCCCAACACCATGCAGCGCGCTTTCGCGGAACTGGAGCGGGACGGACTGGTGTATACGCAGAGGACAAGCGGGAGATTCGTCACGGAGGATGCAGAAGTGTTGAAAAATCTCAGGAAAACTTTGAGCGAGGATGTGATTGAGGAGATGTGTACACGGCTCATGCGCCTTGGGATGAGCCGGGAGGAGATCCTTTCTGCTGTGCAGGAGTGGGCCGGAGAAGCTTCCGGCAAAACGAATAATAGATAAAGGAGGATCAATGCTATGGCAGTTCTGGAATGCATGCATTTGACAAAAAGATACGGGAGCCTCACGGCCCTCGACGGAATAGATCTGACGCTGGAACCCGGCAGGATCGTAGGCCTGGTCGGCCCCAACGGCAGCGGCAAGACAACACTGATCAAGCTGGCCCAGCATCTGCTGACGCCCACGGACGGGGAGATCCTGATCGACGGGACCAGGCCCGGCGCGCAGACAAAGGCGATCGTGTCCTATCTTCCTGACAGAGACTTTCTGCCGGCATGGATGGATGTGGAATCTCTTCTGCGTTTTTACGAGGATTTTTACGAAGATTTTGATATGAACAAGGCCATGCAGATGCTGCAGGCCCTGAATATCGAACCCCGCAGGCCTTTCAAATCGCTCTCCAAGGGCACAAAGGAAAAGGTACAGCTCATTATGACCATGAGCCGCAGCGCCAAAGTCTATCTTCTCGACGAGCCGATCGCGGGTGTGGATCCGGCGGCGAGGGATTACATCCTCCGCACGATTATCGGCAATTATTCCGAGAATGCGCTGGTTCTGATCTCGACACATCTGATCGCGGATGTGGAACCGGTTCTGGATGAAGTGATCTTTCTCAAGCAGGGTCATGTCGAGCTGCATGAAAACACGGACGCTCTGCGGGAGCGAACCGGCATGAGCGTGGACAATTATTTCCGGGAGGTGTACAGATGCTGACAAAACTGATTGGATATGAAATGAAAGCCTTCGGGCGGATCATTCTGCCCCTGTATGCAGCGACGATCGCAATGGCCATTATCATGGGAGTGGGCATCCGGGTCCTCGACGAAGAGCTGTTTTCAACTCTGCTGGGCGCCGTCATCATCATGATCTTTGTATCGCTGATCATTGCGACCATGGTCATGACAGGTTTGCTGTGCGTGCAGCGTTTCTACCGCAACCTCCTGGGCAATGAGGGCTATCTCATGTTTTCCCTTCCGGTCGGGACACATCAGCTGATCCTGGCCAAGGTGCTCAGCTCCCTGATCTGGGCCCTTCTGGGAGGCGTGGCCGGCGTCTGCACAGTTGTGGCCATGGGACTTGCGGCAGCACCCCTGCAGGAAACGGTCCGCTTTTTTAAAGAGATCCATATTCACCTGCGCATGCTGTCCCTGGGAAAAGAACTGGGTGCGGCTGCCGTGTGGTTTGTGATCCTCATCCTGTTTTTTGTTGCAGCCCTCATGCAGATTTATACAGCGATTGCGGTCGGACATCAGTGGACGGCCCACCGTGTACTGGGAAGTGTTCTGGCGTTTTTCGGAATCGGCATGATCAGGAATATCATCACCTCGCTTTTGGGACAGATCAGCCACTATGCGGGATGGACAGATATTATTCTTAACCGCTTTGACGAGAACCTGCTTCTGACCTGGCAGATTCAGGCCGCAGTCATCGTCTCCACGCTTCTGCTGATTGCAGTCTACAGCGCGGTCACATGGTATTGCCTGGACAGGAGGCTGAATCTCGAGTAAACCTGCAAGATGAGAGACAGGTATCATTTTTTCTGAAAAAAAGACTCCCCGCCGGCTGTATGCTGAGACGAAATAGTCCGCATAAGCCCGGCGGGGAGTTTTTATGATTCTGAAAACAGTGCGAGGCTTTGATTGCGCCCTTAACAGGAAGTAAGGGGCAGAAAATAGAAAATCTCTTTCTGTCAACTGAGCTGCTCTTTCCGGTTCCAGGGTCCGCGAAGATAGAAGAAAATGGAGATACAGGTCGCCACGCTCCAGCCGACCGGCCATGCGCACCAGATGCCGGTGGCGCCCAGCTTTGTGCCGGAGAAGAGGATGGCCAGGACCACGCGGAGGATCAGATCGGTAAAGGTAGCAGCCATGAAGCGGCCCATGTAGCTGGCGCCGCGCAGGATGCCGTCCGCCACCAGCTTTGCGGAGATCACAAAGTAGAAGGGGGATACGATCCGCAGCAACATGAGGCCGGCATGCATGGCATCTGCGGATGGGTCGCTCATGAAGAAGAGCAGGAGCCATCTGCCGCAGGTGAAATACAGAAGGGCCAGGGGCAGGGACAGGAGCCAGACCATCTTGATGCCTGCCCGGAAGCCCTCAGGGATGCGCCTGAGCTTTCCGGCACCGATATTCTGCGCGCAGTAGTTTGAAATCCCGTTTCCAAGCGTCGTGAAGGCGGTGATCACCAGGTTGTTGAGCTTGATGGCGGCGGAGTAACCGGCCATGACCCCGGGACCGAAGCCGTTGATAACACCCTGCAGAATGATATTTCCGACCGAGATGAAGCTCTGCTGCAGGATGCTGGGGATGGCAATCCGCGCAATCTTGCCGCAGATAGACCAGGAGAAAAGCTTTCGGGGGCCTTTGGCCTCGATGGTCTTCAGCCGCCGCATCACGACGGTCAGGGCCAGTACAGCGCTGATTCCCTGGCAGATGAAAGTTGCCCAGGCTACGCCGGCGACGCCCATGTGAAATCCTGCCACGAACCAGATGTCCATGGCGATATTGGCGCAGGAGGACACTGCCAGAAAATAGAAGGGAGTCCTGGAATCTCCCATGGCGGAGAAAATGCCTGTGGAAATATTGTAGTAAAAGACGAAGGGCAGTCCCCAAACATAAATATCCAGATACAGTTTGGAGTCCGCGAAGACTTCCTGCGGTGTCCGGATCAGTTCCAGGAGGCTGCCGCAGAACAGCGTTCCGATCAGCATCAGGACCAGGCACAGAGCTCCGCTGGCAATCAGGGCCGTGGAGACGGCGGTCTTCATCTCTTCAAACCGTTTGGCTCCGAAAAATGTGGATACCACCACTGAGCATCCGATATTGCAGCCAAAGGCGAATGCAATAAAGATCAGAGTGATCTCATAGCTGTTGCCGACCGCGGCCAGGGCATTCTCGCCCGCAAAGCGGCCCGCCACAAGACTGTCCGCAATATTATATAATTGCTGAAAAATAATGCTTCCGAAGAGAGGCAGACAAAACTGCCAGAGTACGGTTTCCGGTTTTCCTGTAGTCAAATCCTTATTCAAGCTGATACCTCCGTTTTTTGCCGTAGTAATTATACTTCAACATTTCAAATATGCAAGAGGCAGAGCCGTACAGACCGGCTCGAAACTTGAGAGAGAAACCTGAGAGTGATTTGAGAGACTTGAGAGCAACTTGAGACTGAAAATCGCTGTTTTTTCCCGGCTTTTCCGCGGAAAAACCGGGTTGGAGGCAGAAACTTAAAGAGAACTCCTCGTGAACTCCTGCGCCGCAGGGATGGAGGTTCCCTGGGTTTTGTGGTAAAATTTTCTGGTGACAGATTGTGATACGCCGCACCTGTACATGCCCTTCTGTGGCACGGGCTGCGGCAGGCAGCAGGTTTCCTGTATGAGCGGATAGAACCCAGAGGAAATACTTATTATGACAGAAGTTTTCAGCAGAATGTTCTTTACATGGTTTCTTATGTCTCTGGGACTATGGAAACTGTCGGAAAAGATGAATTGGGAAAAGAGATGGATGGCCTGGATTCCGGGACTGCGCTACTATGCATTTGCGGATTCCATGGATATGCGCGCAGAGGGAATGGGCTGCGGCGTACTGGAAATCCTGTATTTTCTGATGAGCGTCACACCTTTTGCTTCTGAGGATCCCACCAAGCTTGTCATAGCTGCTCTGATCTCTCTGGCCATAATCATCGCCCTGTACGTATACAGGATCCGGATCTTTATGAGAATGATCCTTTTGTTTGACCTGAAGAGGCGGTGGCTGATCTGCTGGCTTTTAGCCGAGTGGCTCACTGTGCTTGTCCTGGGATTTGGCCGGAAATATCAGCCTCATCCGGAAGTCAGCTTTCAGGCAGGCTGGGAGGCCGGCATGGTGCCCGCGCAGATTACCGGCGTCAGCGACGCCATGAATGCAACGACGGCATCCCGGAACGGCCTCAGTGTTCTTTTGCGGGAACGGACAGTGAGGGAACTGGGGAAAAAGAAATATCTGCTCAAAGATATTGCCATGAACATTCCCAACGGGTCGCTGGTCCTGCTGCTGGGCGGCTCCGGCGCGGGAAAGACGACCTTTATGAACGCCGTCATCGGCTACGAGAAAGCGGACGCCGATATTTATCTGAACGGCACGAATATATATAAACAATACAGTCAGATGAAATACCGTATCGGCTTTGTCACCCAGACGAACCTGGTCCGCACCCACGATACGGTCTACCGCACGATCAGCGATGCCGCAAAGCTCCGCATGCCGCTGCAGGTAAGTGCGGAGGAGCGGAAAAAGAGAGTGGAAGAGGTCATGGATCTTCTGGGCCTTACGCCAGTAGCATCGGGCCTGGTTTCCAAGATGTCCGGAGGACAGCTGCGGAGGATCTCCATTGCGATTGAACTTGTCTCGGATCCGGATCTGTTCGTTCTGGATGAACCGGATTCCGGCCTGGACGGCGTTATCGCCAGAGAACTGTTCGAAAAACTGAAGGAGATTGCAGAGACCGGAAAGATCGTTCTCGTGATCACCCACACGCCGGATCGCGTCATTGATCTGTTTGACAAAGTGATCGTACTGGCCAAGGATTCCGGAAGAGTCGGACGTCTGGCCTTCTACGGCAGCCCCGACGAAGCAAAGGAATTCTTCGGACGTGATTCGATGGAGGATATCGTACAGTGTGTCAACCGCAGCGAAGAAGGCGGAGAAGGCCTTGCGGATGACTTTATTGAGAAATACGCCAGAAGCAGGATCGGCAGTACTTCTGCCGCTCAGACCGGAGAGGAGGTGAGTTCTGATGAAGACTAATCTCAGATACAGAGGCCGGCTTGGACAAATCGGACTTTACCTCGGCAAATTCATGCGGATCTTTGTCTATCAGAATGACTGGAAAGTTCTCCCGATGGCAGCCGTGATCTCGGCAGTTGTTGTTTTTGTCGTCGGCCAGAATCTGTTCGTGACCCAGGAGGGGACAGCAACAGGAACTTTCGCCCTTGTGTGTATCTGTATCTGGATCGGTTTTTTCAATTCCATCCAGATCGTATGCCGGGAGAGGGATGTGATCAAACATGAGCACCGTTCCGGATTGCACATGTCCTCTTATCTGGCGGCGCAGATGATTTTACAGTTTCTGATCTGCATTGCGCAGACAATAATCATGCTGGTGGTGTGCAGGTACGCAGGTGTGCATTTTCCCGAAAAGGGGATCATCTTCGGCAATGGTGCCATTGACCTGGGGGTCACGCTTCTGATTATCACTTTTACCTCGGATATGATGGCGCTCATGATATCCTGTCTTGTCCACACTACGACGACAGCCATGACCCTGATGCCTTTTCTGCTGATCTTCCAGCTGGTTTTCTCGGGCGCCTATTTTGAACTGCCGAGCGCTGCCATGGGTATTACTTTCTTCACGATCTCGAAGTGGGGAGTCATCAGCCTGTGTTCGATCGGACAGTACAATTCTCAGCCCATGGTCACTCTCTGGAACACACTTTTTAAATTCCGCAATATTGAGTACATGGGCCAAAAGCCGCTCCTGCAGATCATTAAGAATATGGAAGAGCAGGGCACTGTGCATGATTTCCTGATGTGGTCCGCTGAATACAACCAGAACGACCTCTATACCAGTGACGCCCTGAATGTCTGGATCACCTGGATCGCAATGCTCCTTCTGGCTCTGGTCTTTATCATTATCTCGATCATTTCGCTGGAGAGCATTGACAAAGACAAGCGCTGAGGCCCCGGTCTCAGATTGTCCCGCCCCCGGGGGTTACGCCGTAGAAAGCGCCCTGATGGACTTGTCATCAGGGCTGCTTTTGCAGACGGCATATTTGAAAGGAACAATTATAAAAATGAACACAGAAGGCAATCGTCCCGGATCACTGTTGATGCTCGCTTCTTCGATGCTGATCTTCGGGACGATTGGTATTTTCAGACGATATATTCCGCTTCCCTCCGGACTCCTGGCCTTTTCAAGGGGAGCCATCGGCGCTGTTTTCCTGGGCCTTTATTTGAAATGCCGCGGAGCATGGCGGCAAAAACAGAAAGCCGGATCCGGTGAGGGCAGTGAGGGCGGCGAGTGCGGTGAGGGGGCCGGCAGCCGTGGCGGTCGGAAAAACCTGCAGCTGCTGCAGCGGAAGGCCCCTGCGGGCACAATGCTTTTGCTGATCCTCTCAGGCGCGCTGATCGGCGTCAACTGGATCCTTTTATTTGAAGCCTATAATTATACGACTGTGGCAACAGCGACGCTTTGCTATTATATGGAGCCCACGATCGTGATCCTGCTGTCGCCCCTGTTTTTCGGGGAGCGCCTGACGGCGAAAAAGCTGATCTGCGCCCTTCTTGCGGTTCTGGGTATGTTTCTTGTATCCGGTGCTGCAGGTCAGGGCTTCCCTCAGGGCAATGCCCTTTTGGGGATCCTGTACGGCCTGGGAGCAGCTGTCCTGTATGCGGCAGTCGTCATCATGAACAAGTGCATCCGCAATGTCGATCCCTATCTGAAAACGATTCTGCAGCTGGCGTCAGCCAGTGTGTGCATTACCCCTTATCTGGCTGTGACAGGTCAGTTTTCTCATGTGCAGCTGGACAGATTCTCTCTCCTCATGCTGCTGATCGTGGGTCTTGTCCACACCGGAATCGCCTACACTCTGTATTTTGGCAGCACGGACGGATTGAAGGCCCAGACCATCGCACTTTTCAGTTACATCGATCCGGTATCTGCACTTTTCTTTTCCATGCTTTTTCTGCATGAGCCCATGAGTGCGGCCGGGCTTGCCGGAGCAGCCCTGATTCTCGGGGCGGCCTTTGCGGCGGAGAGATGAAGAAAATCTGCATGAGCCCATGAGTGCGGCCGGGCGCAAATACAGCGCCTGGTCCAATCCGGAGTACATCACTCCTTCTCCGTCAAAGCTGACGGTAAAAAAGGAGACCTCGTCTTCCGGCACAAGGAAGGCAAAGATCTCCTGGAATATTATCTACGGGTGCAATGGATACAATGTCTTTGTGACCACAAATCCCAACGGCACCTGGTACTGGAACCAGTCCACGGATACCAGCGCGCTTTTGACATGCGCAAAAGCTCCAGGCTGACACACCGCACTTTTGACATGCGCAAAAGCCTCCAGGCTGACACAAGGCGCCTCGGATCCGGGCTTCAGATATTGGAATCTGCATGTCACGACTGTGATCTGATGCAGCAGGCAGTGGTGCGGTCATATTGCCTTCCGGTGTTTTTTCAGATACCTGTGAAAATAAACAGCAAAGGCAAGGTCGGTGACCACCCAGGTGACGGGGAAGCCAAGGAGAACCATGTTGACTGTGTGATGGAAGGGGACAAGAAAGATGCCCCATGCGGAACGAAGGACACAAACGCCGAAAAAGGTGATGATGGTGGGGATCACCGAATCCCCCATTCCGCGCAGTGCCGAAAACATGATTTCGACAGGGATATAGAGGATGTAAAAGGGCATCAGAAAGTGCATCATGCGCGCCCCGATCAGGACCACATCCGGGTCTGTGCAGAAAAGCTGCTGCAGGGGGCGGGCAAAGACGTAGAGGGTCACGATAACGACTCCCAGAATCAGGAACATCATGACGGCGCAGTCCCGGACGCTCTGCATGACGCGGTCCCAGCGTCCGGCACCCATGTTCTGGCCGACGAAGGTTGTGACCGCGACGCCGAAGGACCCTACGACCATCCAGAAGATGGCATCGATCTTGCCGTAGGCCGCATAGGCTGCCACGGTGTCCGTTCCGAAACCGTTGATCACCGCCATCAGGACGACGTTGGCGAAGGTATACATGACCTCGGCAAAGCCCAGGGGCAGGCCCATCTGCAGGATGCGGCCTGCCATTTCTTTTTGGGTCTGTGTGTGCCCGGATTCCGCTCTGTTCCGTATCGGGGAAGAGCCTGCGAAGATGGTTTTCCGGAGGAAGAGCAGGGCAAGAACAGCGCTCAGAAGCTGGCAGATCGTGGTTGCTGCCGCGGCGCCGGCTGCTCCCGTCTGAAATCCGGCGACAAAGAGCAGGTCCAGGGCGATGTTTGCCAGGCAGGTCAGGATCAGAATAATGAGAGGCCTGCGGGAGTCTCCGACCGCGCGCAGGGCGGATGCCCCCATGTTGTAGATCGCATTGGGAATCAGTCCCAGAGCGACGATCCGAAGGTACCACAGGGACGGACGCAGGACATCTCCGGGCGTCTGCATGGCGGTCAGAATAGGACCTGCGAAGGCGAAGCAGATGAAGGCGCCCGTAAACCCGAGGACAGCGGTGATCAGGAGCGATGTCCGGACAGCCTGCCGCATGGAAGCCTGCTTTCCGGCACCATAATACTGCGCCGCCAGAACGGCCGCGCCTCCGGAAAATCCTATATAAAACATCATAAAGATACCCAGCACGGATCCCGCGGAGCCGCCGACGGCGGAGAGTGCTTCTTTTCCTGCGATCCGCCCCACGATCAGAGCATCGACCGTGTTGTAGAGCTGCTGAAAAAAGGAGCTTATGAGCAGGGGGAAAAAGAAGAGGAGGACCTGTTTCCAGATGACCCCTTCCGTAATGGGATTGACCTCTGCGGAATGATCGGATGAGGATGTATTTTGCGTAAGTTTTTCGGCCATGATTAAATCGCTTTTTGTAAAAAGAAACTGCAGGATCCGGCTGCGGATCCTGACAGAGGTGTTTTTGCAGGCTGCTGTCCCTGTCCCCAGGGAGGGCGGCAGGCGGAATAAGCGGAGACGGAGAGCGATGTAACTGCTGTCCCGATCCTGAGGGAGGGCGGACAGTGATGCCTTCCGGGTCAGATTATCATATATTCCGCAGAAAGGCTTGTCAATCACATAGGTTACGGCTCACGCTCTTTCGAGAGGGGTTCGAGAGGGGTTCGAGAGGGTTTCAAGTGGGGTTCAAGTGCGTAAGGATGCACTACAGATTATGTGTGCTGCAATGTGCTGCAGGAGCGTGTGCTGCAGGAGCCTGCCTTCAGCCTTGTTTTCGGCACATAGGAGTGCTATGCTCTATTCGAAATGTAAATCCGGACAATCTACAGGAGGAAATAAATGTCTTTTGAGAAGGCTGTAAGTTATCTGCGGGAAAAAGGAATGGAAGACAGGGTGATCGTGCCGGAAGCATCCAGTGCGACGGTAGAACTGGCGGCGCAGGCCATTGGCGTGACGCCCGGAGAGATCGCCAAGACCCTTTCGCTTTTGACAAAGGAGGGGCCGATGCTGATCATTGCAGAGGGTACCGCCCGCGTGGACAACCGGAAATATAAGGACACCTTCCACCAGAAGGCCAGGATGATCCCGGGCGACCGGGTGGAGGAGCTTGTCGGGCACGCCCCCGGCGGCGTCTGCCCTTTTGGCATCAAGGCAGGTCTTCCCGTTTACATGGATGAGAGCCTGCGCAAATATGAGATTGTCTACCCCGCAGCCGGCAATGACCACAGCGCCGTGAAGCTGACGGTTAAGGAACTGGAGGACCTGTCCGGTGCCATGGGCTGGGTGGACGTCTGTAAATAAGGCCGTCTGCCCAGGCAGATGTCTGCAAATAAGGCAGTCTGCAAAAAAGATATCTGTAAAAAAGATGTCTGTAAATAAAGACGTTTGAAAAAAAGAATCCCGTTCCGCCAGGAAACTCCGACATGGAGCCCTGCTGGAGCGGGATGTTTTTTCTATCTAACGGCACCGCAATACTGCTGCCCGCAGGAGCTTTTACACACCGGCAAAGTGGAACAGAATGCCGACGACAGCCGAAAAGGCAATGAAGGCAATGGGGTGGATCTTGGGGAAGAGTTTTTGCCCGACAAAGATGATGACACCCAGGAGAATCGCCTTCCACAAAAACAGATCGGTGATCCTGCGGCTTGCCAGGTAGGCATCGATATTGACCAGAGCGACCTTGGCGACATTCAGGCCTGCGGCTGTGATCATGGCGATGGAGGCGGGACGCAGCCCGTAGAGAGCGTTCTGGACGTGTTTGCTGGCTTGGAACTTCTGCAGGAAACCGGAAATGATCAGGATAATGATCAGGGAGGGCGTCGCAAGCGCAAGAGTGGCAAGGACACCGCCGGGATAGCCTGTTGTCTTGAACCCTGCAAAAGTCGACATATTGATGCCGATCGCGCCGGGCGTGGATTCGGAGATGGCAATCATGTCCGCTATGTCCGCATGGGAGAACCAGTGGGTCTTATCCGACATCTCATAGAGGAAAGGGAGCGTGGCAAGTCCGCCGCCGATGGAAAAAAGGCCGGTCTTGAAAAATTCAAAAAAGAGCTGTAAATAGATCATTTTTTCTTGTCAGCCTCCTTTCCCTGATCGCGGAAACCACCGATGATCACGCCCAGGATCCCGGAAGTGATGACCAGAATAGCGGCGGGAACAGCGACCGGCAGGACACCGGACAGAGCCGTCATCAGAAAGACGCCGATGTAGAGGCAGAGGCTGACCTTGTCCACGACAGACTTTTTCCACAGGCGCAGGACTGCCTGGACGATCAGCACGCAGACACAGACGCGGATGCCTGCAAAAGCGTTCTGCACGATGGGCAGATCTGCAAAGCCCTGCAGGAAGGTGGCGATGATCAGGATAATGATGATGGGCATGGTGACAAAACCCAGTGTGGCGGCGATGGCACCAGCTACGCCTTTCCTGCGGCTCCCGATAAAGGTCGCGACATTAAGTGCAATCAGGCCGGGAGTGCACTGCCCGATGGCAAAATAATCAGTCAGATCCTGGGTGGTGGTCCAGCCACGGTCCTGAACCAGGTCGCGCTCCAGCAGGGGGAGCATGGCATATCCGCCGCCGAAGTTGACGGCCCCGATCCGCAGAAAAGCAAGGTACAATTCTACAATTTCTTTCATGGAGTCCTCATCAGAGTTGAATGCTGTTTGTCAGGTGCACAGTTATTGTCAGATGTCATTATACCACTGCCTGCATATGAAAGCATCTTCTTTGTGTCCGTAGATTACAGGATGATTCCGGGATGGAATTGGGACACGAGGGACGGTTCTGACTGTCCCGGTTTCAGGAGTTTCGGGGAAACGTGAGTTGCGGGGGACGGTTCTGAATGACTCATTGTACGCAATGAGTCGTTTAGAACCGTCCCCCGCAACTCATTAGACTTATTGCTATAATCTATAGATAAATCTATGAATTCTATACTTATTGTTAAGATAATATCTATGGTTGATTTTGCGTTTTTCCTCGTATATAATCAAATACATAGAAACAATGGAGATAAATAATACCGATTTATAGATAAATTGATATAAAATGTCATGCTGGTCTATGGCTTTCGGGGAAATTCCAAGGGCTGCGGAGAATCGGGATTATTTAAAGGGATGTTTTACATAATGCTTAAGGAGGTAATTATGAAACAGTATTTTGATCTTAAGGGAAGAGTTGCTATTGTCACCGGATGTTCCGGCGGACTTGGTGTACAGATGGCAAAGGCACTGGCAAATCAGGGTGCGATCATTGTGCCTATTGCCCGCAGACAGCAGAAAATCGAGGAGGTTGCCGCCGAGATTCACGAGGAGTTCGGCGTGGAGACATTCCCGGTCCGCTGTGATATTACCGATACACAGATGGTCGAGGAAGTGGTCGACAAGGTCCTGGAAAAATATGGCAGGATCGATGTCCTGGTCAACAACGCCGGCACCGGCGCAGTTGCTCCCGCAGAGGACATCACAGACGACCAGTTCTCCGGTGAGATGAATGTCGACCTGTTCGGCACCTTCAAGGTAGCGCGTGCCGTTGCCAAGAAGGCCATGATCCCCGCCAAATACGGCAGGATCATCAATATCGCTTCTATGTACGGTCTTGTCGGCAACAAAGTGGCCGGCTCTGCACCTTATCACGCAGCCAAGGGCGGCGTTGTCAACCTGACCCGCGCGCTCGCGGCAGAGTGGGGAAAATACGGTATCACCGTCAATGCGATCTGCCCCGGCTATTTCTATACGCCTCTCACAAAAGAAACTCTCGATTCTGATTTCTTCCAGCAGAATGCAAGGACCATGATTCCCGAGGAGCGCTATGGACATGAGGGAGAGCTGGATACTGCAGCAATTTTCCTTGCTTCTCCCGCGTCCAGCTATGTCAACGGCGTCAACCTTCCCGTGGACGGCGGCTATACCTGCATGTAAAGAACAGCCGGTATACGGTATAATTGGAAGAACGAAGTACACACCCCAACAGGGGTGCAGTACCGGATAGAATGATGCAATACAGTATGATCAGATCAAACTCTTGCGGCCGAAATCATCCGGCCGTTTTTTAACGCATAGGAAATTGCGATTTTTTATTTGATATATACTCTCTGATTCATAAAGGCGTGCCGGATACAGCATTTGCGCGCAAGGTATGATACAGAAGGTATAATGCAGGAAACGGACATATATTGTATACTAATGACGAAGAATACCTCAATCATCGCAAGCGAATATAAAAAGGAAAAGGAGTTCGAATGGGGCCGGGAATTATGATAGCGGGAATGACCCTGTACCAGATCGGCTGGTATTTTGTGATGTATTCCTTCCTCGGCTGGGTAGTCGAAGTGGCTTACCATGCAGTCACGCAGGGCAAAGTCGTCAACCGGGGCTTTCTGTCGGGACCGGTCTGTCCGGTTTACGGCTTCGGAATGCTGTTCGTTTTTGGCGTGATCGACCTGGTCAGCGGCACCACTGTCAGTGGAGTCGCAAGCGCCAATGCGGGGGTGATCTTTGTCTGTGGAATGGTCCTGGCGTCAGCCGTGGAGTTTATCGGCGGCTGGGCACTTTACCACG
>DGRU01000088.1:0-1412 GCA_002390025.1 Lachnospiraceae bacterium UBA4380 | reverse complement strand
CTCCACCCCGTCGTCGACCGCTTCTCCGCAGGCCTTTTCCCCGAGAAATGGGGATGGTTGGTGATTGCATTCCTCTATACGGCCTATGTCGCCGACTCTGTTGTCACGATTATGATCGTCATGGGCCTGAACAAAAAGCTGGCCGAGCTGGACCGGCTGCGCGCCGGAATGCGCATTGTCAGCGATGATCTCAGCGAAAGGATCGGCACCCGGACCCTGGAATCCATGCAGCACATCGACGAGGGCCGCGTACAGGCTGCGCTCGCCAGGGCGGAAATTCGTGATGCAGTAGAGGAAAAGAAGGCAGAGACCGAAAAAGAGATTGCCCGCTTTAAAGCAGAAAAAGAGGCAGAGTCGGCCCGCAGACACGAAGAGATCGAACAGCGCATACAGCAGCTGCGTGCCTCCCTGAGCAAGGGGAGATTTTTCGGCCCCCGCCGCATCTTCAAAGCCTTCCCCGGCCTTACCTATGACTTTGAAAATTATGATACCATCATGAGCCAAGTGCGCGAAGATATCGACAGAAAATGCGTCAGGAGGGATGGTTCTGAATGTCCCGGTCCGGAACGCAAGGAGAAAACTAAAAAATGGATAAGAAAACGATAGATACAGTTGTGTTTGACATAGGCGGCGTTCTGGTGGAACTGGGGCGCTTCCGTTTTCTGGAGAAAAAGGGCTTTACGGGAGAGAAGGCGAACCGGGTGATGTATGCCTCCATGCGGTCCCCGGATTGGGTGCAGATGGATCTGAACAATCTGCCTGTTGAAGAAATCCTGGAGCGCTTTATCAGAAATGATCCGGAGATGGAGGCGGAGATCCGGCACATGTTTGCAGACCTGAACGGCATCGTGGAGCGCCGGGAATCCAGTCTGCCCTGGCTGAGGCGAGTCAAGGAGAGCGGCAGGAGGATCCTCTACCTGTCCAATTATTCCCACAAGATCATGCGGGAGTGCCCGGACGCACTCTATTTCCTCCCCGAGATGGATGGAGGACTGTTCTCCTGCGACGTCCACATGGTTAAGCCGGACCCCGCCTTCTACCAGCTTCTGATTGACAAGTATCAGCTGGACCCCGCCCGCTGTGTCTTCATTGATGACCTGGAGACCAACCTGGAGGGAGCCAGGGCTGCAGGCATGCACACCATCCTTTTTGAAAATCCCGCACAGGCCGAGGCCGCCCTGGACAGACTGTTGAAGGAGACAGAGGAGACAGGGGACGGTTCTTTGTCTCCTCAGGCTTAATAAAAAGGTCGTTTAAACGAAGAAAAGCTCTTTCTTTTCCATCTGGATCCAGAGGAAATGAGAAAGAGCTTTTTATACTGTGTTTATCAAATTAGGAGACAGAGAAACGCCCATTGTCTCTTCTGTCTCTTGACCCGATTAAAATCGGAGACAGAGAACCGTCCCCTTCCT
>DGRU01000228.1:23510-24642 GCA_002390025.1 Lachnospiraceae bacterium UBA4380 | reverse complement strand
AAGGTCTCCTATGAGCAGAAGCCTTTCCGCCGCGAAGTCATGCGCACTTACGGTGCCTCTGTCGTGCCGTCTCCTTCGGAGACGACTGAAGTCGGCAAGAAGATCCTCGCCGAGCATCCCGGCACGACCGGAAGTCTTGGCTGCGCGATTTCCGAGGCAGTGGAGGTCGCCACAAAGAATCCCGGCTACCGCTATGTTCTTGGCAGTGTGCTGAACCAGGTCCTGCTGCACCAGTCCGTCATCGGTCTGGAGACCAAGATCGCCCTGGATAAATACGGCATCAAGCCCGACATGATCATCGGCTGCGCCGGCGGCGGCTCTAACCTGGGCGGTCTGATCGCTCCCTTCATGGGCGAGAAGCTGCGCGGCGAGGCGGATTACCGCATTATCGCTGTCGAGCCCGCTTCCTGCCCCAGCTTCACACGCGGCACCTTTGCCTATGACTTCTGCGACACCGGCATGATCTGCCCGCTGGCCAAGATGTACACGCTGGGCAGCAGCTTCATTCCGTCTCCCAACCATGCAGGCGGCCTTCGCTTCCATGGTATGAGCACAACCCTCTCCCAGCTCTACCATGACGGCTTCATGGAGGCCGTGAGCGTCGACCAGAGCAGTGTCTTCGAAGCTGCCGAGCAGTTTGCACGCGTCGAGGGTATCCTCCCTGCCCCCGAGAGCTCTCATGCCATCCGCGTTGCCATCGACGAAGCCCTCAAGTGCAAAGAGACCGGCGAGGAGAAGACCATCGTCTTCGGCCTGACCGGCACAGGTTACTTTGACCTGGTCGCCTACCAGAAATACAACGACGGCGAGATGACCGACGAGATCCCGACCGACGAGCAGATCGCTGCATCTGTTGCCAGGCTGCCTAAGGTGTGAGTGTCAAGGGGACTGAGTGTCAAGGGGACGGTTCCTTTGACAATACGAGAGTGCCGGATAAACCGTTTCATTGACGGACAATAGTCGTACTTGCAAAAAAGGACATCATGCGTGTGAAATGCTGAGCGCACCTGGTGCCCGGGTGAAACGGATGAAAACTGAATAATTTGTAATCTGAACCCCCTTTTTCTTCGATCCCTCTCTGTTATGCCGCGAAGAAAAGGGGGGTATCTGGTGTCAGGGGGACGGTTCTTTT
>DGRU01000228.1:0-23424 GCA_002390025.1 Lachnospiraceae bacterium UBA4380 | reverse complement strand
GTGTCAGGGGGACGGTTCTTTTTGCAGCACGAAGTTGTCAGAGGAACCGTCCCCCTGACAACTTTGACAATTTGTGCGAAAATCACAAGAATCATTGTTTTCGTAGTTTAGTTGGAACAACCTATTCCTCTATGTTTCGGAATTTGCTAACATGGGCATCACATCTTGTCAAAGGGACGGTTCTTTTGACAACTTGCAGTTTTTAATGCAGAAGATGAGACGAGAGGAGAAATCATGCCACGCCAGGCCAGAAAGTTTTCTGAAAGCGGTTATTTTCATGCGATGCAGAGAGGGATTGGAAAGCAATTACTGTTTGAGACGCCCGATGATTATCGGTTTTATCTGAGGATGCTTGAGAAGTATAGCAGAGAGACGGGAGTGGCTGTGTGTGCTTACTGTCTTATGGAAAACCACACTCATTTACTTCTTCATGACAAAGAAAAGAAAATCTCGGAATTCATGAAAAAAATAGGGATACGCTACTCTCATTATTTTAATCAGAAATATGAAAGGGTAGGGCATTTGTTTCAGGATCGTTATCGCAGTGAACCGGTGGAGGATGAAGCATACCTGATTACCGTAACAAGATATATCCTGAATAATCCGCAAAAGGCAGGAGTCTGTCCGGCAAAGGATTATCAATGGAGCAGCTATTGCTGTTTTGGTGACAGTTCTTCATTTGTAGACATGAGTGTCATAAAGTCTCTGTTGGGGGATAAAAAAGCTTTTGACGCGTATTTAGAGGAAGAGAATGATGATGAGTGCATGGAGTTCGATACAGGAGTGAGGTATGATGACAAGTGGGCGCTCCGGGTGATTCACTGCCAATTAAAGGGGCAGAGCGGAACAAATCTTCAGAGAATGGACAGGGAGGAACGGGATAGAACGCTCAGAGCGCTGAAAAAAGCAGGTTTGAGCATCCGCCAGTTGGAGCGGTTGACAGGGATTAATCGAGGTGTGATTCAGAAAGCGTGATGTCAGATATTAAAGGGACGGTTCCTCCGGCAGCCAAATGGTGCCAGGGGAACCGTCCCTGTCCTTATCATTGACGTAAAATTTTAGGGTTCAGTGTTGTCAGAGGAACCGTCCCCCTGACACTTCAGTGTTGTCAAAGGAACCGTCCCCCTGACAACCACCCCTGACAATCAGTTATCTGCTGTATTTGCCTTTGCGCTTCTTATTTTTGCCGGCTTTGCTTCCGCCGAGGAAATCCGGCAGCGGACGGCCTTCTTTGCGCCACTCTGCATACTCGGCAGTGGCTGCGAAGAGAACGTCACCGGAGGAGTTAAGGGCAGTCTCGACACTGTCCTGAACAACGCCGATGATGAAGCCGACGCCGACAACCTGCATGGCGACATCAGGAGAAATGCCGAACAGGGAGCAGGCCATGGGAATCAGAAGCAGAGATCCGCCGGCAACGCCCGATGCGCCGCAGGCTGCAAGGGCGGAGAGAACGGACAGGACAATGGCGGTTCCGAAGCTTACCTCGACGCCGACTGTATTGGCGGCGGCAAGTGTCATAACAGTGATGGTGATCGCGGCGCCGTCCATGTTGATGGTTGCGCCCAGCGGGATGGAGACGGAATAGACGTCTTTATCCAGGCCAAGCTCCTCGCAGAGCTCCATGTTGACGGGAATGTTTGCGGCGGAGCTTCTGGTGAAGAAGGCGGTGAAGCCGCTCTGGCGCAGGCATTTCCAGACCAGCGGATAGGGATTTGTCTTGAGGATGAATCCTACAATGATCGGGTTGATGATCAGGGAGACAGTCAGCATGCAGCCTACCAGCACTGCAAGGAGCTTGCCGTAACCCATAAAGGCCTTGAAGCCGCTGCCGGTGACGGTGGAGTAGACCAGACCGCAGATACCGAAGGGAGCGAGGTTGATGATCCAGCGGACGCCCTGGGAAACTGCCTCGGCGATATCGCTGAGGAACTGTCTGGTTGTGTCAGAGGCGAAGCCCTTGAGAGCCATGCCCATGATTGCG
Organism: Lachnospiraceae bacterium UBA4380; assembly: GCA_002390025.1. Classification (GTDB taxonomy): domain Bacteria; phylum Bacillota; class Clostridia; order Lachnospirales; family Lachnospiraceae; genus CAG-791. The sequence continues at coordinate 21,440 of DGRU01000228.1, read as the reverse complement.
GACCAGAAGAGGATGCCCATATAGTTTGCGCTGACCGTGGCCTGAATCGGGTTGACAATAATGTTCATGAGAAGATTGTAAAGGACTTCTCCGAGGCCGCCGGGAGCTGCCTGTTCTACACTGTCGACAGCCAGATCGAGGGTCTGGGGGAAAGCAAAGCTGAAGAGGACAGCGATAAAAGCAGCCAGAAATGTGGTGAGCATATACAGGAAGATGACCAGTCCGAAACGGCTGTCAAGCTTGGAAGAGCCCTGGCACAGAGAGCTCATGACGAGCACGGCGACCAGGACCGGAGCAATTGCCTTCAGGGCGCCGACGAACAGATCACCGAAGATGCCGATGAAGGTCGCCTTGGGCAGTGCTACGGCGAGAATGGCGCCGATGACAATTCCGATTGCGATCCGAAGGATCAGACTGGTTTCGGAATACTTTTTCGCTATGAATTTGAGTGCATTCATGAAGTGGTAAACCCCCTTTAAAAATAGAATTTCATTTTCCCCTTTTAATGCCGGTCATTCAGGATCCGCCGCAGAATTTGCGCGGTGAAGCATTCATTGCCGCAATAAAAGAGACAGCCGCCAGGCCTTACGAACTGACGGCTTTGACTATTATAACCACATGATTTTTTTCCGTCAACAGGATGAAACCCGAGGGCAGTTCCACGAGTCCGGGGAAAAAGTGTCAAAAGAACCGTCCCCCTGACAATGAAAGTGTCAAAAGAACCGTCCCCCTGACAATTCCATTACCACGGTGCGGTATCCCGAAAGGGTGATCTTGCGGTCCGTGACCGGAAGGTCTCTGCCCGGGCAGTTGTCGAGCAGGATCTTTTTGGCCTTTGCGGGCAGGGGGAGGGTGCGCGTCTCTTTTCCGTAGTTGGAGAGTACGAGGATCGTCTGTCCGGAGGAGCGGCGCAGATAGGAGAGGATGCAGGATTCATCTGCCAGGTAGGGCTCGAAGGAGCCGTATAGCAGAGTTTCGCTGTACTGCGGGTTTTTGCGCAGGGCGATCAGGTCCCGGTAGAAGCGGAAAAGGGACGCGGGATCCTTGACCTGCTGTTCCAGGTTGATCTTTGTGAAATTCGGATTGACCTGCAGCCAGGGCCTGCCGGTGGTGAAGCCGGCGGCGTGGGCGGCGCTCCATTGGAAGGGCGTGCGGGCGTTGTCGCGGCCGTTGCGCTCGATGGCGCGCAGGGCATCTTGCTCGGAGACTCCCTGCCGGCGCATGACTTTCCAGGCGTCCAGGGAGGCGATGTCATCGACCTCGTCGATGCTCTGCAGGGGGTAATTCTCCATGCCGATCTCCTGTCCCTGGTAGATCCAGGGCAGGCCTTTTACAAAGAAATAGACGGCGGCCAGGGCCTTTTTGGCTGTGAGCCGCATCTCTTCATCCATGCTCTGCATATCCTGCGGGGGGATGTAACGGCTGACGCCCCGGGGCTCATCGTGGTTTTCGATGATGTTGGAAATAAAACCGATGTCCGCGACTTTTTTCTGTGTGTCGAAAAGACACTGTCTGTAGTCATCGGGCGTAATGCCTTTGTTCTTGTGCCAGCCGGCCGGAGAGCTGCCCCAGACAGTCTCCGAGAAGTCAAACATGGAGGAGAAATAGCCGTTGTCTCCGATGAAGGCGGGCAATTCCTCCGCTTTTTCATTGAAGACTTCTCCGACGGTAAAGGCCTGATGGGGCTTAAAGGTCCGGTCGCGCATTTCACCCAGGAATTCTCCCACACCGGAGGCCTCCTGCAGCATGCGGCCGATGGTGCAGAGCCCGTCCGCGCGGTCGGGTGCATAGCTGCGGAAAGGCAGGGCCTTTTTGATGTTGATGATGGCATCGATCCGGAAGCCGGCAAGACCCTTGTCCAGCCACCAGTTGATCATGGTGTAGATTTCTTCGCGGACTTTGGGGTTCTCCCAGTTGAGATCGGGCTGTTTTCTGTGAAAAACATGCAGATAGAACCAGTCCTCGTGCCCGGGAAGTTTCTCCCAGACCGGACCGCCGAAATAGGAGCGCCAGTTGCAGGGCAGGACATAGCCGTCGGGTGAGCAGACGGAATACTCCGTCTCTAAGCCTGAACCGGGGACAGGAGCCTGTGCCTTTTCCAGTTTCCGAAGATAGAAGTACTGTCCGTATTCCCCCTCGGGGTCTGCGCAGGCTTTTTTGAACCATTCGTGTTCGTCGGAGCAGTGGTTTACGACCAGGTCCATGACGATGTAGAGGTCCCGTTTTTTCGCCTCCCGCAGAAGGCGGTCCATGTCCTCCATGGTACCGAAGCGCGGGTCAATCTCATAGTAATCAGAGATGTCGTAACCCTGGTCGGCCAGGGGAGAGCGGTAGACCGGGGAGAGCCATATGATATCCACGCCGAGATCTTTGAGGTAGTCGAGTTTTTCAATGATGCCCGGGATATCTCCGATCCCGTCGCCGTTGGAATCATAGAAGCTTTTGGGATAAATCTGATACGCGACTTTATCGTGCCACCACTGTCTTTTCATTTGGGAAACCTCCATTATGGGTATGGGAATGGGTATGGGAGCCGCATTCCGGCTGTATTGCCGTGAGTCGGCGCATACATCCTGTGATCGCATCAGAGAAAAGGCTTTTGCGTATTTCTCTTTGCGGGATGCAGCTCTGGCGAGTGACAGGTCGAAAAAGAAGGGTGTAGATGAGCTGCACTGATGCGGCGGGCATGCAATTTAGGGATCCGGCGTGACCGGGGCGCCTGGCGAAAGAGAGCTCCGGCCCCGTATACTGCCATTATAGCAGAAACAGGAGAGGCGGTGAACTGCCGTGAACAGCCTGCGGGAGTATGGGGAAAGAATGCGGAGCACTTCGGATACGAAAAAGTGAACTGCCGTGAACAGCCTGGGGGAGTCCGGGAGAGACTGGGGGAGACGCGGGAGACGGCTGTATTTGGTTGAACTTGTAATAAAATTGCCGTATTATTCATACATATTTAAAAAGGTGGGAGTATGACCACAGTGATGAAAAAAACAGAAAAAAATGAGCCGCGAAAACGGATCCTGCACCCGATTCCGCCTCTGTACAGTGCGGATTCAAGAATATTGATCCTGGGGAGTTTCCCCTCTGTCAAGTCCAGGGAGACTGCCTTTTTTTACGGGCATCCGCAGAACCGCTTCTGGAAGCTGCTGAGCCTGCTGCTTGGAGCTCCTTTTCCGGAGACGATTGCGGAGCGAAGGGCATTTCTGCTGGCACATGGGATCGCTGTGTGGGATGTGATCGCTTCCTGTGAAATTTTCGGTTCTTCAGATGCAAGTATCCGCAATGCAGTGCCCAATGATCTGCGGCAGATCCTGGACGGGGCGCAGATCCGGCAGGTTTACGTCAACGGCCAGACTGCAGGAAAACTCTATCGGAAATATCATGAGAAGCCTCTGCGGGAGATCTACGGTGATTGCGCGAAGGCGGTGATTCTGCCTTCCACAAGTCCTGCCAATGCTGCCTGGAATATGGACCGGCTGCAGGAGGCCTGGCGCGTGATTCTGGATTCTCTTTGAGAAGCCCGGTTCGTCCTGTGCGCCCCGGACCTGCGCTGATCCTCCGCTGCTTTCGGAGCAGAGAAAAATGCTTCATGCCCATGCGGAGCAGGTCGGAGCAGGTGCGGATACTCCGACGGGCAGCACGGTCAAAAGAGATAGAAGACGCGGTCAAAAGAGATATAAGATACGATCGATAGAGATAGAAGACGCGGTCAAAAGAGGCAGAAGACATAGTCGAAAAAAGAAAGAGGTCATAGTCAAAAGACATAGTCGAAAAGAGAAAGAAGTCATGGCCTGAAGAGAAAGAAGAAAGACATGAATGAAAATACACAGAAACTGACATTCGGAGCCCTGCTGGTCGCCATTTTCGGCGTGTTGCTCCTGCTCAACCGCCAGACGGGCGGAATGCTGGAAGAAACCTTTATCTTTTTGTTCCCGATCCCGATGGTGGCATTTTCGGCGAGATACGGATGGAAGGACAGCTTGCCTGTCTTCGTGTGCACGGTGCTGATCTCCATAGTCTGCGGAATCTTTACTTCCGCCTTTTACGCTGTCACCCAGTCCTTCATCGGCGCAGTCTACGGAAGCTGTCTGCACGCAAAGCGGGATTCCAACAAGACCATGCTGCTGGTCATGGGACTGAGCGCCGTCTCAAATCTACTGAGCAGCATCGTTCTTGCCTCGCTGTTCGGCATCAATCTGCAGGAGGACATGCAGATGATGCAGACCATGATGCGCCAGGCGATCGAAAAAGCGGGTGTCAAAATGACAGCGCAGCAGATGCAGTCGATCGAACTGCTTCTGCAGACAGATACACTTTTGCGGATCTTCATTGTCTCCATGATTTTCATGGGTGTGGTGCAGGGCTTTATAGTCTGCCAGCTCAGCCTTCTAATCCTGCGCCGCCTGCGCTTCCAGATTCAGAAACCCGCTCCGATCACATCCTATTATCCGCCCCGCTGGACAGGGATCATTGCACTCATAGTTTTTGTGCTCTACGGTTCGACCATGGCCATGCCGGAGCTGACAGGCAGGCAGGAGATCATACGCGTGATCGGACAGATCGCAACCCTTTGCGCCTATATGTACCTCCTGTGTTTCGGCTTTATAGCCATCCTGCTTCTGTTGCGGGCTTACGGCCCGGGCTCCAGACTTTTGAATGTTCTTATTGCACTGATGGGATTTTTTGTCTTTCCCCAGCTCTTCATGATTCTGGGCTGTGTCTACATCTCCACCGGATTTCATGACTGGGTAGTGGGAAAACTGGGCGAGCGTATCGCGCGTGAGCAGAAATACCGCAGGTGATTCGGGCAGACTGATTTTCAGGAGGAGAACAATGAAAATGAAAACCGCCATTCTGCAGACAAAGGTCTTTGCGGAAAAGGAAAAAAATATCCGGCAGCTGGAGGAGATCCTTGCGTCGGGGAAGACGGAAGGGGCGGACCTCGTCACCCTGCCCGAAATGTTTGCCTGCCCCTACGAGACGGGAAATTTCCCCCTCTATGCGGAGGCTGAGGGAGGACCGTCCTGGCAGGCGCTCTCTGCCCTTGCAAAAAAATACGGTATCTACCTGTCTGCCGGCAGCATGCCGGAGCTTGTCCGCGCGGGAAACAGCAAAAGCAGTGACGGTAAGGATCGCGTGTATAATACGGCCTATGTATTCGGCCGCGACGGCAGACAGATCGGCAAGCACAGAAAGGCTCATCTGTTTGATATCAACGTCGAGGGAGGACAGAGCTTTAAAGAGTCGGATACACTTTCTCCGGGAGAATGGATCGGGTGTTTTGATACGGAATTCGGAAAGATCGGTCTCTGTATCTGCTATGATTTCCGCTTCCCCGAGACTGCCCGCCTCATGGCGCTGGACGGCGCAAAGGTCATCCTGGTTCCCGCCGCCTTCAACATGACTACAGGGCCTGCCCACTGGGAACTCATGTTCCGCCAGCGCGCTGTTGAGAGCCAGTGCTATGTGATCGGCACCGCACCCGCCCGGGATCCGGACAGCAGCTATATTTCCTGGGGCCATTCCATAGCGGTGGATCCCTGGGGAACGATCCTCACGCAGATGGATGAAAAAGAGGGGATCCGGATCGTAGAGCTCGACCTCGACTATGCGGATAAGGTGCGCAGGGAGCTGCCGCTCCTGGCTCACCGAAGAACAGACCTCTACGAGTTGAAAAGGCTCAAGGGATAAAGAGACGCGGCGGCAGCTGAAGCCGGGGCGGATGCAGCCCGGACGCCAAACTCCTGCCGCGGGTCCGCGGGGCTGAAAGGCCCGTTCCGAATCTGCGGGGCTGAAACGCCCGCTCCGGATCTGTGACGCTGTAACACCCGCCCCGGGTCTGTGAGGCTGTAACGCCCGCCCCGGGTCTGCGGGGCTGTAACGCCCGCCCCGGGTATGCGGGGCAGTAACGCCCGCTCCGGGTCTGCGGGGGGTGAAGAAGGAAAAAATGAAAGAAAAAGAACGTCTCCAATATGAAAAGCTGGTGCTGACGCCGGTCGGAAAGCTGATTCCGGCCCTGGCAGTTCCGACGGTCATCAGTATGATGGTCACCATGATCTACAACCTGGTGGACGCCTATTTTGTCGGCAGACTGGGGACCAGTGCCAGTGCCGCGATCGGAATCGTGCTCGGGGTGCAGTCCATTATCCAGGCCTTCGGTTTTATGCTGGGGCACGGGGCGGGGAGCCTGATCAGCGTGCATCTGGGAAGGGCGGACAGGAAGACGGCAGACCGCCTGCTGTCCACGTCCTTCTTTACTGCCGCGGGATTCAGCCTTGTGCTGTCGGTTTTCTGCCTTTTTTTCCTGGGACCCCTGATGCGGCTGTTGGGAAGTACCGACACCATCCTTCCTTATTCCAGCAACTATGCGACTTATATTCTGATCTCGGGGCCTGCGCTGATGTGCAGCTGTGTCCTCAATAATGTCATGCGCTACGAAGGGAAGGCCATTCTTGCCATGGCGGGGCTGGTTGCCGGAGGCGTGCTGAATATGATCGGCGATCCGATCCTCATGTTCGGTCTGGGGCTGGGAATCGACGGGGCGGGTCTGTCGACTGCCGTCTCTCAGTACATCAGCTTCGGGATCCTGCTCTATATGTTTCTGTCGGGCAGGACCATCACGCGGATTTCCATCCGCAACTATACGAGAGATATCAGGGAACTCTTCAGGATCCTCAGAGTGGGTTTTCCCAGTCTGATCCGCCAGATGCTCAACAGCATCGCGACCATGACGCTCAACAACTGCGCCATGCCCTACGGTGACGCGGCCATTGCCGCCATGTCGATCGTGGGCCGCATTTCCATGTTTATCGGCTCCGCCATGATCGGGATCGGCCAGGGCTTTCAGCCGGTCTGTGCCTTTAACTACGGGGCAAAAAAATACAGCCGTGTGCGGGAGGCATTTTCCTTCACATTCCGGCTGGGAGCGGTCATACTGGGGACTTTGGGCATTCTGGGGATGATTGCGCCCGCTCCGGTCGTCCACATCTTCCGCGACGATCCAAGGGTCGTGGAGATCGGGGCTGTCGCGCTGCGCTTTCAGTGCGTCGCTGTCTTTTTCCAGGCCTTCAGCGTGACGGCCAACATGATGTTCCAGAGTGTCGGCAGAAGCAGGGAAGCCTCTTTTCTGGCCACGCTGCGGAGCGGCCTCTTCTATGTACCTCTCCTGCTCATTCTCCCCCGCTTTGCGGGACTTTTGGGAATTCAGAGCGCCCAGATGTGGTCGGATATGCTGACAACTGCGGTCTGCATCCCCTTTGTCGTCAGTTTTTTCAAAGAGATTCCCAAGGAGGACCAGGTGGTGCAGATCGACCTTGAGTATCAGAAACTGACCGGCAGGAGGGCATAAAGAAAATTTGTCAATGGGAAGAGAACTATGAAGCTGATTCACTGTGCAGACCTGCATCTGGATTCAAAACTGCATACGCATCTGGACAGGGACCGCGCAAAACGCCGGCGGGATGAACTCCTGAATAACTTCGAGCGCCTTGCAGAATATGCTTCCCGGAAGGGGGTGGAGGCAGTCCTGATCGCGGGCGATCTCTTTGACCGGGACACGGTCTCCGCACTGGCAAAAAACACGGTGCTGTCCGTGATCAAGGCCCATCCGGATATCCGCTTTTATTATCTGCGGGGAAATCATGATACCGGAGACTGTCTGGGAACGAAGGAGTCCGGCAGCGGCGCAGCGCCGGCCAATCTCTTCCTGTTCGGAAACCGCTGGAAGACTTATCGCGAGGGGGAGAAGGGGAGAATCGCCATCACAGGCATGGAACTGACCCGGGAAAACAGCGCCGGGGCTCCGGCCTCACTGCGGACCGATCCCGCCTGCTTTAATATCGTCATGCTTCACGGGCAGGAGACAGGAGGACGTCCGGCCTCTGCGGAGGGACTGCCGCCCGGAACCGCTTACGGGCGGCATTTCGAGCAGACCTTTTCCGCAAAAGGCGAAAAAGAGGAGAAGGGCGGCGGTTATGCGGGTGTCATCAGCATTCCCGCGCTGCGGGGCAGAAACATCGATTATCTTGCCCTCGGGCATATCCACGCCTGCAAAAAGGCGCCGCTGGACAGCCGGGGAATCTACTGTTATCCGGGATGTCTGGAGGGACGGGGGTTCGACGAGAGCGGTCCCCGCGGATTTGCCATGCTGGAGATCGATGAAGACAGGAGGACGATGACACATCGTTTTGTCCCTTTTGCACAGCGCACTCTGTACGCTGTGCGGGCGGATGTGACGGGATGCATGTCGACGGCGCAGATGAAGGACATGGCTGAGAATGCCCTGCGGGCAGCGGGATGCACTTCAAGAGATATGGCGGACGTGACCCTGTGCGGAGAGCTGGAGGTGGACTGCGAGAAGGACCTGGGCTATCTCCGCACGGTCCTCGAATCGGAATTTTTCTTTGCCCGCCTTCGCGACGCAACCAGGCTCTGTCTCAATGTTGAGGATTACCTGTATGACGAATCCCTGCGCGGGGAGTTCGTCCGTCTGGTCATGGCGGATCCCTCGATCCGTTCTCAGGACAGAACGGAGGTGATCCGCTGCGGCTTCAGGGCCATGGACGGAGAGGAACTTGTGTGACAGGAAATCTGCGCCGGATCATTTTTCCCGCAGCCACAGGTTGAGATCTACAAAACCCTCTATTCCCGGGACGGTCCCTTCATTGGTGTACTGCCACCAGGTGAAGTGATAGGGCGTCTGGGGAAGGGGCTCGTAATCCGCATACCAGATGTCGTGAGCATTCATGGTGTCTGCGTCAAAATACTTGTGTTCCCAGGGAAGATTTGAATAAATATCCGCTTTGCAGGAGGAGGAAGACTCGACCGTCCCGCAAAAGGCGGCTGTGTTGAGTGCGATCTGGTCCCGGCTGATCTCGTTGGCGCGGCCCCAATCGTCCCTGATGGTTTCCGGGTCATACATGAGGGGAAGGTCCGGTTCTATGCCGGATTCCCGGATGACGCTGAGAGCGAGTTCGGCTTCCTCGGCGGCTTCTTTCTCGTTCAGGGCCTGGGAGAAGAAGTAGGTGCCCACGTACAGCCCCGCAGCTTTGGCTGCCTGCAGGTTCTGTACGGCCATGGAGTCCCGGACAAGAGTGCCTGCTTCTCCATAGCCCCGGTAACCCACCCGGATGAAGGCGAAGCGATAGCCCGCATCAGCTACTGCCTGCCAGTCGATAGTTCCCTGGTGTTCGGAGACATCTATTCCCTGCAGATATTCCAGATCTCCCAGGTAGGTGATCTGCTGAGGATTGTCGTCGTCATAAGTGAAGAGGTCTGCGTCATAGGCGGTTTCTCTCACTGCAGGATCGACATCCATGGTGTGCCACTCCTCCCAGGCGTCGATATATTTGAGCTTCCGGGGAGCGGGAGCCTGGGCTTTATCATGGGACACAGTTTTCGTGCTTTCTGCGGAAGCTTTCTCCGCGGCAGTTTCTGTCTCCTCAGCCTGCTTTGCTGTTGCGGAGGATTCAACGGAAGAAGCTTGAGCGGAAGAGGCTTGAACAGAAGAGGCTGCATCGGAAGCTGCCTCGGCGGCAGCGGCTTCGGCAGCAGGAGCTTTATCGACGGCCGGCCCGGCGGGCCCGGTTGAAGAGGCGGCTGCAGAATCAGCCGCCGCGTCTTTGCCGGCGGAGATGTGTCCGGATATTTCCGCATCATTTTGTGCCGGTGCTCTGCCGCATCCGGCGACAGAGATCACGATCAGACAGATGTACAGGAGAATGGTTTTCACAGAGGACCTCCTTTATTCAAGGCTCGCACGCGCGGTGCAACCGACACACCTTCGGTGTGTCGGAGCGTTCATCTTAAGCGGGGGTCTTCCCCCAATGAGATAAAGCGGAGCCTGTTTACAGGTTACAGATTAATCATAGATGTGCAGGAGCTTCTTCGCAATACAATGATACAAAGCGCAATACTATGATACAAAGCGCACATATGTACAGAAAGATCCCCCGAAGGCATTTCATCAGACAGCCTTCGGGGGGTTTTTATGACGATTTTTTCATAAGGATCTGCTCATAAGGAATAGGAGACCTGATCAGGGCCCTTATGAAACCTGATCAGGGTCTTTATGTGATCATATCAGGGTCTTCCCCGGCTCAGGCGGAATCTTTTTCGATACGATAGCCGAGGGCAATGATCATCTTGATGGTTTCCAGAACCATGGAGCGGTCATATTCTTTTTCGATTTCCGGCAGGTCCTGGTAGGCAATCAGGCAGGGGGAAGTCTTTTTTTTGTCATCGCGGGCAGGACCCCATTTCCAGCCTTGGTCTATACGCCGGCGTCCCCATACATCGTGTATGTTTTCAGAGATCGTTTCGGTCAGGACTGTCAGTTCCGGGGTGAGAAAAATCGTTCCGGTATCTACGGGACGAGGATCGTACATGTAAATCTCCTTTATCTTTACGCACCTGCAGATACAGGCGGGTTCGGATCTTGTACCAAAGAGGGATATCAATGTCATCGCACAGTATGCAGAACCGTCAGATATAGTCTTTCCGTCACAGGTAGTGTAAGTCCGTCTGCGTCTGCCTGCCGGAACAGGCGGGTAAGGTTACACGCGTCAGACATTGATATCCCTCTTCGGTACAGTGTCGGGTTCATAAGAGAGCCGCAGCTGCTACACGGCATTTTTTTCGATTTTATAGCCTTTGCTCAGGATCAGGCGGATGGTCTGGAGGACCAGGCTCCTGTCGTCGTCCTTTTCCATTTCGGACAGTTGACTGTAGGGAACCAGTCTGGGATTTGTGCGGTGCAGATCACTGCGCTCCGAGCCCCATACCCATCCTTCATCCAGACGTTTCCGTCCCCAGAGATCGTGGATGCTCTCGGAGATGTCTTCTGTGAGAACAGTCAGTTCGGAGGAGAGATAAATGGTGTCGCTTTCGTAGGGATGAGGATCGTACATAATGAACCTCCTTCTGTTACTGGATGAGGATTACAGAACGGCCTGTGCCGGACTGGGGACAGGGGCGGCAGGAAATGATCCGCCGGGTGCGGGGCAGTCCCGCTGTTTTATTCTGATGAAAGTATAACTGTCCTGTTGTTAACACAAAAGTGATTTTCCTTAACAAAAAGAGCGGCCAATTAACAAGTCATGCAGCAATAGGGCCCGGTGCGGATCGGGCTGTGGAAAAGAGTCTGTTTATTCCTTTTTCATATGGTGGAATGGTTAAAAATATGTTAATCTTAAGTTTGAAATGCTTAATAATAAAAATGCCGTTTTTAATTTGAGGGGAATCGCTATATACACTTACGCAGCAGGTGTTTGCGCCGCACGAGGGCGCAAGGGCGCAAAGGCGCAAAGGCGCAGGGGTGCTGCGGCATTTAGAGGTGAGTATGTACAAAAACAAGGCTTTTATTTCTTACAGGCATGTGCCGCATGACTCGGAAGTGGCGAGAATGGTGCAGAAAAATCTGGAACAGTTCCGGATCCCGCGGGGGATACGCGCCGCGGGCAGAAAGAGGCATCTGGGCAGGATCTTCCGCGACAAGACGGATCTGGGTACGAACACGGATCTGACGGAGGAGCTGCAGAGGGAACTCGATGACAGCGAGTATCTGATCGTAATCTGCTCACCGGACGCGGCCCGGTCCCGCTGGGTGCCGGAGGAGATCAATTATTTCCTGCTCCACCACAAGTCAGACAAAATTCTGCCTGTTTTGTCCGACGGAGACCCCGAGACAGTGTACGAGGAACTCTTCAGACAATCGTCGGGAGCTCCCCGCGAGCCGGTCGCCTGTGATTTCAGGGGAGATACCCGTCAGGCTGTCCGGGAGGAACTCCCCAGGCTGATCTCGACGCTGATCGGCTGTACTTATGACGAGCTGGTAAACCGCACAAGACGCAGGGAGAAAAAGCATACTGCTGTGATCGCATCGATCTCGGCGGCAGCTGTTCTCCTGCTCTCCAGCGTTACGGTTGTCAACGGTGTCGCCGGATACAGGACCAGGAAAATGCTCCGCGCGGAACAGGAGGAGGGATCAAGACTTCTGGCGGAACTCTCTTCCCAGGCGCTGGCCCGCGGAGATAGGTTTGACGCCATCCGCTATGCCATGGAGGGAGTGGCGGAGGAAGAGAAGCAGCCTTCGGCCCCCGAAGCGATTCTGGCTCTGCAGGAAGCAACAGGCGCCTACCGGATGGCAGGAGACAATGCCATGACGCAGACAGGCGAGTTTCCGGTTGACGGAGAGATCAGCACATGGAAGTTTAAGGAAACAGACGCGGGATCCTTCCTGGCAGTCCTGGCGGTGAACAGGGGAAAAACGGAACTGAAAATATGGAACACGGACACCGGGGCCCTGTTTTATGATTCCGCGGAGACAGAGGAAGAGGTGCTGCACCCGGACGATACCGCATCTGCAGAGTCACTGCCGGCGGAGAAAAAAAGCGCTGTTCCTGACAGCATCCTGTTTACAGATCAGACCCTGCTGTGGGCAAGCGATAATGAGGTGGTCAGCATCGATCTGAAAAACGGCGGAAAAACCACCCTGGAAACAGACTATATTTCACTTATGCCCGTTGACTGGACTGCGGACGGGGCCCTTTTCTGGGCCTATGGAAAAACAAGCGCGGATCTGCTTATTCTGAGACAGGACGGCACATTCGAAGAATTACTTTCACCGGACAAAGATGTTGTACTGCCCGTTGATCAGGATGACGCCCATGACGAAAAATCTGACCGCAGTAAGCCGGAAGAAGAAAAGGAGGCAGTGGAGGAGACCCTGTCCTTCAACATCCTCGACTTTCAGAAAGATACCAGACTTTCCTATGACGGGAGACATCTCTTCCTGCACGGAACTGTACGCAGTGAGAAAAGCGGAGAAGAGGAAGTGATCTGTATCCTGGATCTGGAGACCGGACAGACGACAGTGCCGGTGCGGGGACAGGAGATCCCGGAAATCTACAAGATGGGGGACAGGTCGGTGCTGGCGGCGGTCTATGAGGGACCGGACCAGCAGAGATTCCATGGTGATGAGAAGAGCTGGGACGGCGCATCTTCGAAAGAGGGAAAGCTCACGCTGGTGGAAGCGGACTGCTGGGGCGGAAAGCCTGATTGGGCGCAGGAATCTGATTGTGCCCGCAACATTGAACCCTTGATGACTCATAGAGTGTGGTTTTCCGGTGAGGACCGGCAGTATGTAGTTCTCGCCGCGGGTACTATGGCGGAAATTTTTGACATGGACAGCGGAGAAAAACTATGTACGGCGGAGTTTCCCGGCTATATCAGAAGTGTATACGGAGAAACCACACCCGACGGGGAAGATGTCATGATGGCGGTACTTCAGGATGGTTCGATCGCGGCCTTTCACTATCCCGGAGGGCCGATCAGCCGGGGGATCGGTGAAATACCGCGCGATCCGGTGAGCTTGGAAAAGTACGGGGAACTTTTCTTTGCCCAATACCGGAGTGACGAAAAAAATCATATCCGGAACCGTATCCTTGCTTTCCGCAGCGGCGTCACTGACGACGGATTGAGGGAGATCGGGATCGACGGCGAAGCGGCCGATATCTTTAAGGGAGAGAAAATCTGCCAGGCGGAGGAATCCCGGTTTGTTGTTTGGGGTGAAAACGGGAGATCGGCTGTATTTGATGCGGTGACCGGAGAGGATCTGAGCGGGCATGAAAATGCCGGAGAACTTGTGAACGGGGAAGTTCCGGACGGGCTCTTTTTTGACAGTGAAGAGGGTGTCCGGAGCGATGACGGAAAGTACCTGGCAGTGATCAGCGGGGAAAACTCGATCTCGATCACGGATAAAGAAGGAAATCAGACAAAGAGCATAGAGGGCACGGGCGATGCGGTCAGGGGGATCAACTGGCTGGGCAGCAAACTTTTCTGGATGGAGACTGCGCAGGACGGGCTGTGGCTGTGCGATGAGGACGGCAGGATCCTGGTCGACGCCGGGGAGACAATCTCTGACACCGGGGAAGAGACCGGACGGCTTTCCCTGACAGAGAAGGACGGCGAGATGATCGTACAGTTCCATGATACTCTTTTCAGGATTGACCCGGATACCCGCACTTTGTCATGCAGGATTCATAAGGTCCTGGGATATAACCCGATGACGGATACGCTCATGCTTGAAGAGAAGGACTGGGATGGCGCGCATGTGTATATCAGTGACCTTTACACACCCGGGGACCTGCGGGAAAAGGGAGACCGGATCTTAAACGGCACTGAGTGATCCGAATGTGAGGATACGAAGATGGCAGCAATGAAAAAAACAACAAGAAGCAGAATATCTCCTTTCACCGTCAATATGATCTTTGAGAAGATCGAAGATCAGAAAATACTGCGGTCCTCGGAGGGGCGGTTTACATTTGCCCGCGAAGAGAAGGTGGAAAAAGTTTTTCCCGCCCAGATCGGAGAATATCTGCGCGGACTCTCCTCCGCCTCCTATTATTCCTGGTTTTTGCACGGGCAGGAAAACGGCGGCAGGATCCGCCTCCAGGTCGAAAAACTCTTTGAGGAGAATCCCGTTCAGTTCGTTCAGGAAATGGCTGAAAAATGCAGAGTATTCCTGTGCCCCGGCGGGGAACCCGCTCTGAGCCCGGATGTATGGAAAGAACTGCTGGATGAACTCGGCAAGAACAATCCCCTGTTTGTACGGGACGGAGACAGGGCCCTCCAGCTCCAGTCGATGAGTCTGGCGGCACCGCAGCGTGTTCTGACCCTCCTGCTGCTCGCGGCATCCATGAATGATTTTTCGGAAGAAAAATATGAATCTATTCTTGCCTGCTGGCATCTGATGGACAGGGACCTCGCGGCAAAAGATTATACACAGCCGCACGAGCTGGCCAGGACCGGGAAGATCCTGTACACAGACGGCCTTCGCAAGGAGGCCCTTGAGAGCTACCGCAAAGCAGTCCGGATGCTGGAAGGCAGTATAGACGCAGCCGACGCTGACCCTGAAGACAGAGAACTGTACGCCCGCCTGCAGTATTACATCGGCGCAATGGTCCTTCACGGGGATGGCTGCACCGCGGATGAGGAGAGTGCGGCTGTCTGTATGGAGGAAAGTGCCGGGTACGGGTATGTTCCCGCCTATCATCCGCTGGCAATGCTCCTTGTCCAGTCCGGAAAGGGAGAAAAGGCGGTGGAAATCCTCCGAAAAGGCGCAGAGGAAAAAGACCACGCCTGCCTGCGCATGCTGGGAAATGCCTGTTACACGGGGGACTCTCTGCCCGGTGTTGAAAAGGACCTCAATGAAGCCGCCCGCTGCTATCTTGAAGGGGCCTGTGCCGAAAACCTGTCTGAAGGAGATGCACAGTGTCAGTACATGCTGGGAAGGATTCTGGAGGAAAGCGGAAACGGACAGGGAGGACCTGTCCCGGCAGTCCTGGCGGAGAGCGATCTGTTCACCGGTCCCATGGCGGATCCTGCATTCTGGCTGGAAACAGCCGCCCGCAGGGGGCACAGGGAAGCCGCGGCACTTCTGAACAGGCTGCGTTGGGGGATCTCCGGGACCGGGGGAAAATCCTCCCGTCCCGATCGGGCAGATACAATTCAGTCCGGCGGCGGCCTCTCCGGCGCCGCGGCCGGCCTCTTTGCGGAAGAGGAAAGGGATCTACCGCTTTCCTCTTCGGAAGGTCCGGCAGGAGCGGATATTGAAAAGACAGGGAAACTCTGTCTCCTCAATTCCGACGATGAGCGGAACCTCTATTTTGCAAAAACACTTCCATCGGGGAACTATACCGTACAGGTCTGTTCGGACAAGAGCATGGCCCAGATGCTGCGGGAAACCGTGGCGCAGTATGCGGCATCCGGAAAACTGCAGGAACTCCCTCAGATCCTGCTCATGGCTATGGGGGACGATGAACAGAAAAACATGAGGGATGCGCTGGAAGTCCTTCGGATGGCGGCAAAACTGCACGCGTGGACAGGGGCTCTGGCGGCGGACGGGTCCGGATCCGGGAAAGATACCGCGGGCAGCGGGGAGGACCGCGCTGACGGCCTGTTTTACCTGCTTTCCGACCGCCTTCGTCTCTATGTGTGCGGACGCGGGGAATCGTGCGGGCCCGTCCTGGACAGCGCCTGCACGCAGATGGGAGATTTTTATATTCCTCTGTATCTGTGCGACCCGGATCAGATGGCTTCTGCCTGGCTGCTCGACCGCCTGCCTCTCTTCATCCCCTGCCTCAAAGGGGCATCCTCCCGTATGGACACGATCATTTTCGGTGATCATCCCGGGATCGTCCGTCTGTGCAAGGACGCGATTGCGGCTGCCCAGATCAGTGAGATTCCCTTTTCTCTTACCGTGATCGGCGAGAATGCGGATGAACTGCAGGAGATGCTCCTGACAGATTGTCCCGGACTTGACAATCCTGTGGCGGGAGTTGAGGCGGCAAAGCCCGTCTTTATCAAAATGCGGCCGGAGTCCAGGCGTCTGCAGGAACTGCTTTCCGTCCGTCCCGGGCAGGACTGGACTCCGGAGGAGAAAGACCTGTCCATGACCCTGCAGGCGGCAGATTATATCGTCGTCTACACGGCGGATGAAGACAGAAACCTGACCCTGTCCATGTTCCTGCGTGAGTGGTACCTCAAGACTGACCCCTCATTTTACAGACTTCCCTTCATCGCTGCCTATTGCGGCAGAGAGGACCGGGCGGAACAGTTCCGCACCCTGTCCGTCGGGGCGGAGGAAGCGGGGTTTGACTGGTTCAACAATTACGACATTCACTGCTTCGGAACCAATAAACAGCTGTTTTCCTACCGGGAACTGATCCACGGCCGTCTTGAGCAGCGGACAAGAGCGGCACATCTGACTTATTACGGAATCCGCGGCGCAGAAGGGCCTGAAAGCGGAGACAATCTCCGCCTTGCACTGCATGACTACTTTTCGCGCCAGTATAACAGAGACAGTTCCGGAATCAATGCGCTGGCATTAAATTACCGTCTGTTTTCTGCGGGAATCACTTTCCCGGACTGGCACAGCTATCTGGCCGGGGTCTCTCAGAAAAAGCTTGCAGACCAGTTCGGAAAATGGCTGCGGGCGGAGGACGAAGGGAATCCCGGAAAAGAGGGGGCGGACCGCGGCAAAGGAGCGGATCGGGAACGCCTCAGGGAGCAGACTGCAGACAGGCGTCTTGAGATCCTGTCCATGCAGGAGCATGACAGATGGTGCCGGTCTATGCTCTCCCGGGGCTGGATGCCGGCGAGCACTGCCCAGATGCAGGCCTATATACAGCGCGGCTGTACACGGCATCAGCTGTATCTGGCCAAACTCCATCCCTTCCTCTGTGCATGGGACCAGCTGGGAGAATTAAAACCCGTCCCGACAGGCATGCAGCGAATCTACGGATACCTGCTGCAGCAGATCAGTCCGGGAAAGGAACCTTCAGATATCCGCGGGATCGACCGCGATAATATCAGGATGACAGAATACCTGGTGGGGATTGAGTAAAATAAATTCAGTTAATACAGTATGGGAACTGATCATGAAACTGATTTCCTGTCATGTGGAAAACTTCGGGCGTCTGCATGACTTTGACTATGTATTTTCGAACGGGATCAATGTGATCTGCAGGGAGAATGGCTGGGGAAAGAGCACTTTCGCAGCCTTTCTTCTTGCCATGTTTTACGGACTGCCTGCAAAGGGCAGAAAAAGGCAGGCTGTTTCCCGGGGGGACAGGCTGCCTGAGAAGAATGCCCGCACCTTCTACCGACCCTGGCAGGGCGGTATTTTCGGAGGGCAGATCGTCTTTGAAGCGGGCGGCAGAACCTATGAGATGTCCCGAATCTTCGGAGAGCGTGAGGCGCAG
Organism: Lachnospiraceae bacterium UBA4380; assembly: GCA_002390025.1. Lineage (GTDB taxonomy): Bacteria > Bacillota > Clostridia > Lachnospirales > Lachnospiraceae > CAG-791. The sequence goes on along the minus strand of DGRU01000228.1, from coordinate 3,678 downwards.
GACGAATTTGAACTGCGGGATTTTGACACAAACCTTCCCAGTTTTGATTACACAGCAAATATCGGAAGGGAGATGTTTGCTCTTGACAGGGATTCCTTTCTGCGGACCGTTTTTACGGCGCAGCAGGACTGCGTAACACATGTGACGGACGACATCAACTCACTGGTCACGGACCTGGCGGAATATGCCGGCGACATGGAGAACTATGAGAATGCTCAGAAGAGGCTGAGGGAAGCCGCCAACCGCCTGACACCAAAGCGAGCGACCGGAAGGCTCTGCCGCCTGTCGGCGCAGATCGGACAGCTGCAGCAGAAACTCAGGTCGTCAGACGATCTTGGAGAGCGCATAGCCCTGTGCAGCCGTGAACAGAAGGTGCTGCAGGAAAAAGAGAAGGCCCTGGAAGCAGAAAAAAAGCAGCTCACGGAGGCCATTGCCGCCGCGGAGCAGGAAGAGGAGGAGTATTTCCGAATGGAGCGGGCAAACCGGGATCTTCTGGCAGAGCAGCAGATTCTTGCCCGTCTGACTGCCGCAAAAGAACGGCGGCGCGCTGACTTTGAAGAGAAGGCGGCCTGCTTTCCTCAGCGCATACCGTCGCGCGGCGAGGCGGATGAACATGTGCGGAACTGCCGTAAAATAGAGCGGCTGGAGGAGCGGATGCAGGCCCGGATGCTCACGGAAGAAGAGCAGGAAAGACTGACCTTTCTGGAGGAGTATTTTTCCGACCCGGCACAGGCGGGACGAAAACCGGGAGACAGGGGCGGAAATCCGGAAGATAGGGACGGAAATCCGCGAGTGACCGGGTCCTCTCAGGAAAAGGGAGCCCGGACAGCTTCCGGAAGCAATGTTTTTATTTTGATGGGAGCACTCCTGGCCCTGGCAGGCGCGGTGATGGCCCTGGCTCTTGTCCCTTCAGCTTCTGAAAAAGGGATCGCGGCTCTGGCCGTGGCTGCAGCCATCCTGCCGGCTGCGGCGGGGGCCGGAATGATCGCTGCCGGCTTATGGAAGAGGAGCGCGGCCGGGGGAGAAGCTGAGCCCGTCCGGTCAGAGGGGGCAGAGGGTGCTGCTGCCGATGAGGGTCTTTCCCGCGCCTATGCGGAATATCTGGAGCTGCAAGAGAAGGAACAGAAGCTTGAAGAGATGCATGCGGCCTGGGCGGAAGCCAGAAGGCCCGTCCTGCATTTTCTGAGAGAACTTGGATTTGCCCCCGCAGAGGACCTCTCTGCACAGATCGCCGCCATCCGGGATGCGGCTGATGACTGTGAAGATGCAGCGGCCCTGCTCAGGGAGGCGGAAGAAGAACTGCGTCTCTTCAAAAAAGAATCAGCCCGGCCGGAAATACCTCCTGAAAAAATACAGCCCCTGCCCAAGCAGACCAGACAGCCGGGGACAAGAGAACTCCGGGACCGCAGAGAGCAGATCCGGGAAGAACTTGCTGCCTGCCGGACACAGCTTGCAGATCTGCAGAACAGGATGGAAGACCTCCTTTCCGAACAGGAGGAAAGAGAGGCAATGGCGGAGGAAGTCAGAGAACTGTGTGAGCAGCGGCGGAGAGATGAGGACGACTACCGTCATATAACGACCGCTTCTGTTTTCCTGCAGAAGGCGAGAGAATCGCTGATCGCGCGCTACGCGGATCCGATCCGGAGAAGCTTCAGCACTTACTGGGAGATGATCACCGGATATTCGGCTGCCGTCGTCCACGTGGACGCAGATGCCAGGGTGACGGTTGAAGAGAGAGGAAAACAGAGAGAGGCCGCCAGGCTCAGTACAGGCTGGCAGGATCTGGCCGGAATCTGTCTCCGCACGGCCCTGGCGGATGCCATGTATCCGACAGACACAAGAGAGAGGCCGCCGCTGATCCTGGACGATCCCTTTACCAATCTTGACGACGAAAAGATGGAGGGCGCAATGCGGTTTCTGCGCGAAACGGGCAGAAGGTATCAGATCCTCTATTTTACCTGCAGCAGTTCGCGCTGCTGATCCTGCGCTGATGGAATCGCCGGTCAGCACACTCTTAAAGGGGGCATCAGCAAGCAATATCCGTCGGCCGGCCTCAGTCAATATGTATCCTGGTCAATATGCATGCACAGTCAATATGCATCCTCAGTCTATATGCATGATATGCATTTGGGAAATTTTCCTGCGGCCAATAAGCGTATAAACCAAAAAGAAGGCTGACGATCTGCCATTTGCGGCAGCGGTCAGCCTTCTTTTTTCACATCTTTTAAGCACTTTGTATTTGCTTCTGAATATAAAATATACAAGTTCGGAAATAAGCTCCGGCTTCCTATATTCTTATTCTAAAGCTAAAGGACTCAGTTCTCCATATACAGTAAATGTATATCCATCCCTTGCCGAGAGCGGCAAAACTGTCTGCAGTTTCTATTACTGGATCTGGATATAACCGATGTGCTCGATGCCTTCGCCTGCGAGATAGTAGGAAACTTTGTACCAGTAGTTATCAAGACGCTCGACGATGGTCAGGTAGTCACCGGGATTTGCGTAGTACATAACATTGGCAGCGTTCTCTTCAGGAGAAGAATAGATATTTCCGCCGAAACGAACGGTGTAGGTAGTTCCGGGATCAACGACAAGGACTTCAGCCTCTTCAGCGTCTTTCTTGTCAGCGTCTTCCTTGTCAGCGTCTTCCTTGACTTCTTCATCGACAAACTCTGTAACAGATTCATCTTCGACAGCTGCGACTTCTTCGTCAGCAACTTCTGCAGCAACAGTAGTGTCAGCGACAGCACCGGCCTCTTCAGCATCAGCAGCTTCTGCAGCGGCAGCAACATCTTCGAGAGAAGCAGTTGCAGCAGCGCCGGCGTCTTCTGCAGCTTCCTCAACTACAGAAGCGTCAGTTGCGGCAGCATCAGCGGCGTCGCCGCCGTCCTTCTTGCTGCAGCCTGCGAAGACAGCAGCTGCGAGAGCGGAAACCAGCAAATATGTGACAAGTCTCTTTTTCATAAACTAAACCTCCGAATTATTTGATACTTGACAGTGTTGGGGGTGGAACAAATACATTGTATCATTAATATAGGAAAAATGTGTGTTTTTTTCGTAATAATTACAGAGGCGGAAATTACAGAGAGTTTTCGTGATAATTACAGAGGAGGGGATTACAGAGACCGGCGCCCCGGCGGGCGCACAAAGTGCAGGATCCTGGGCCGCTTTCGCCACCGCGAAAACATTCCATGCACATGCGTATCGCATATTGACGCCCCGCGGGCGGCATTGCAGGAACGAGCAAAAAAGCGGAAAGAAGAACGAGAAAGTGAGGGGAAAATGAAGGCTGAAGTGAAAAGTTATTTCCAGACCCCAAAGCTTATGGAAGTTACTATGCCGGAAAAACGCCTGAAAAAAATCAGGGGGAAAATGAAGTTAAAAAAAGAAAAAATCATGTTGACAAAACAGGGAACGGCAAATATAATAGTTTATGCGCTTGCGAGAGAAACCTCCTCGCAGCCATAAAATAACATAACATAGTAAGCATTTAGATCGTACAATTATAGTTCAGACATACTTGGAGAAATACTCAAGAGGCTGAAGAGGCGCCCCTGCTAAGGGTGTAGGTCGAGCAATCGGCGCGAGGGTTCAAATCCCTCCATCTCCGTTTTATCTAAGACATCAAAATTAAATTGATTTTGTGTTGACTTTGTGTTGACATAATAGCGATTTCCA
>DGRU01000005.1 GCA_002390025.1 Lachnospiraceae bacterium UBA4380 | reverse complement strand
CGGTTTTCCTTTTTCCGCGCATGTATCCACGGCTGTCAAGCCGCGGGTCCCGCGCGACGAAGAACAAAAGAATTTTTCAAATATCTCAAACATCCATGCAGCACAAGAGGATCAGTCGAATACAATGAAACGAGTTGATTTCGGAAACGGCAGAACTCTGTCAAATATAGCGGCGACAGCCCTTCCCATGTTTGTGGCACAGACCTTGAACCTGCTCTACAATATCGTGGACCGCATTTACATTGCCCGCATTCCCGAAATCGGGACAGCGGCCCTGGGTGCTGTCGGAATGTGCTTCCCGATCGTCATCCTGATCACCGCCTTTACCAACATGTTCGGCAGCGGCGGAGCTCCTCTGTTTTCCATTTCAAGGGGCGCCGGAAACAGAAAAGAGGCGTCCATGATCCAGAACACCTCTTTCTTCCTTCTCTCTGCCGCAGCCCTTATTCTGACCATTGCGGGCGAACTCACAGGGTATCCGGTCCTTCGCCTGTTCGGGACCTCGGACAAGGCCATGGTCCATGCGCTCCCCTACCTGCGCATTTACCTGCTCGGAAACCTCTTCTCCATGATCTCCACCGGTATGAACCCCTTTATCAACGCACAGGGCTATTCGATGGTGGGCATGACCACAGTGATCATCGGAGCTGCTGCCAATATCATCCTGGACCCCCTGATGATCTTCGTCCTGGGACTGGGTGTAGAGGGAGCCGCCATTGCAACCGTCCTCTCCCAGGCTCTGTCAGCCGCTTTTGTCCTCCGCTTCCTCTTGGGAAACAGGGTCGATTACCGGCTGCGGCTTCTGAGGGCTGAGGAGATCCGGCACTGCGGACAGCGGGCCCGCAGGATCATCGGACTCGGTATGGCGGCCTTCATCATGCAGCTCACCAACAGCCTGGTTTCGGTCAGCTGCAACAACGTGCTCTCCCATGTCGGAGGAGACATCTACGTCTCCATCATGACCATCGTCAATTCCGCCAGGCAGATGCTGGAGACGCCTCTTTTATCCATCACCGAGGGAACCTCCCCCATCATCAGCTACAATTACGGGGCAGGCCGGTACAGGGATGTCAAGGAGGCCGGCGCGATCATGTTCCTCCTGTCCATGGGCTATGCCGGAACCGTGTGGATCCTCATCCGCCTGTTTCCCTCCTTTGTAATCGGCATCTTCAGCTCCGATGCCGGGCTCATGGAGACGGCCCTCCCCTGCTTCAATCTCTATTTTTCGACCTTCATTTTCATGGTCTTCCAGCACTGCGGACAGATCATTTTCAAGTCCCTGGGGAAAAAGAACCATGCCATCTTCTTTTCCCTCCTGCGCAAGGGATTCATCGTCGTTCCCCTGACCTATCTGCTGCCCTACGCCTTCCACATGGGAACCGACGGCGTCTTCGCAGCAGAGCCCGTCTCCAATGTCCTGGGCGGCCTGGCCTGCTTTATCACCATGCTGGTCGTTGTCCTGCCGGAACTGAATGAAAAAAAAGAAACTGCCTGAAGGCAGATTTATAAAAATACATATGAGAAACATTTTCAGAGTATAATGAATTCTTCAGGAGGTATAGATATGAAGAAAAGACAGCTCTTTGCAATTCTGGGCGCAATGATCCTCGCCCTTTCAACCGCCGCCTGCGGCAGTTCCGGCACAGCCCCTGCGACGGAAACGGAAAAGACAGACCAGGCGCAGGAAAACACGGAATCAGCGGCTCAGGCACAGCAGACAGATACGGAAAAAGCAGCTCAGGCACAGGAAGATCCGGAATCAGCGGCTCAGGCACAGCAGGCAGATACGGAAAAGGCGGCTCAGACGCAGCAGGAAGGGGACGGCTCCGCAGCAGCCGGCTCCACAGCCTCTGCCGAAAGCGCTGACTTCGTGCCGGAGGACAGCACCCTCTCAGAGGATGGATCCGTCATTGAATTCCCCGCGGTCGGTGTCACCTTCACACTTCCGGAATCCTTCAAGGATACAAAGGGATTCCTTCCGAACGGAGGAGGCGAAATCAACCCCGGGGACGGCGTCTACTGCATGTACTACAACTATATTGCCCTGGACGAAGACGATTATGAGGATCTCCTCGTCAAATACCGCACAAATTCCGAAAACGCGGAAAAGTATGAAAACTTCTTCAATCCCCGTGTTCTGGGTATGTTCTCCATCTATGCGGCAGACGGCAACCGCTCCGCAGAGGACATCAACGAATACCTGAAAAAGCTCAACGAAGCCAGGGGAAACACCTCCGCCAGGGAAAACCCCATGGAAGGAGCACAGCTCATCGGAACGGTCGGCGAGTACAATTTCTATTTCCTGGATCAAACACAGGCCGATGTTGAAATCCCCGAGGACGATAGTGTTCCGGGCGCCGCCTACGATCTCACAGGTTTCAATGAAGAATACAGAAAACTGATCGAAGATGTCAAAAATGCGTGCCCTAACCTCATGACCTTCTCCGAGCCGGAGTAATCACCGCTTTTCAGCGCTCTCTTTCAAGAAACTTCATATATTCGCTGACCATCAGCGCGATCCGAAAGGTCATGGCGTCCTCGAATGTCCGAATATCGAGGCCCGTGACCTTTTCCAGTTTCTCCATGCGGTAAACAAGCGTATTTCTGTGAATGAAGAGCTGGCGGGCGGTCTCCGAGACATTGAGATTATTGTCAAAAAATGTATTGATCGTCGCCAGAGTTTCCTGGTCGATCAGAGAGGGGTCATAATCTCCGAAGATCTCGTGCAGGAAGATCCTGCACAGGTTGACAGGCAGCTGATAGATCAGCCTTCCGATCCCCAGCTCGCTGTAGGAAAGGATCCTCTTTCCCGCGTAGAAGATGCTTCCGACATCCATGGCCATGCGGGCTTCCTTATAGGACTTGGAGATGTCCCTGAGCTCGGAAACGATGGTTCCGAAGGCCGCCCGGGCGTCCACCATGACCTCCGTGCCCAGCATGTCAACTGCCGTGACGGCACAGCGTTCCAGCTCTTCATAATCCTCCAAAGAGTCGAGGGCTTTGACCAGGATCACGTTATTTTCCTCGGTTTCGGTCAGATAATCTCCTCCCTGCGAGGAAAAAAGGCCCGCCAGCATCTTTGCCGCAGTCGCCTGGGCTTCCAGTCCCGCCGATACACTGCATTCAGGATCATTTTTGCCCGTATCAATTTCAAAGACAATGACTGCGCGCGGCACTGAGCTCTTGACGTGAAGCTTCCGCGCCCAGTTGTGGATATCCACCGGCAGCAGATTGTCCAGCAGCAGATTCTGGAAAAAATTCCCCCTGTCCAGCCGCTCCTTATAGGCAATGATCAGACTCTGCAGCTGGCTGACAGCCATTCTGGCGACCATTAAAGTATAGTCGCCCGATCCGGTCGCCGTGAGGATATAGACCGGCTCTTCATCATCCAGGACCTTGAGCAGATAGCTCATTCCAATGATCTGGCTGTCCACAGGCATGCCGGCAAAGCCGGAGACAATGGCGGCCTCAGGCACTTCCGCCTGCGCAGTTGCCGCAATGACATTTCCCTTCAGGTCCTGCACACAGAACTGCGTCTTCGTGATCTCGCGCAGTTCCTCCAGGCAGCTCTTTATTATCTGAGATGTAATCATAACGTATTCAACCCTGTTCTTAGTGAATCCTCACACGCGGCAGCCGCGCGTCTATCCCACTGTCCCATTGAAAAAAGCGCCGGCATACATAGATGAAAGGCGCTCTTTTCGCGCCGCGCATATTCTCCTCCCGCTGCCCTTCCGGCGGGCGGCATGGTCCGGAGCCGAAAAAAAGCAGTGCAGGCAAATCGCCCGCACTGCTATATTTACACATTCAATTTCCGATTGCAAGAATGGATTCAGTTGGCGATGGTCAGCTCAGTCTCCTTATCGAAGATATGGATCTTCTTGGTATCGAAAGTGAAGGTCATGCTCTTTCCGGGACGGATCTTGGTGTCAGGCTCGACACGAGCGGTAACAGGATTGCCGTCAAGATCGAAATACAGGAATACTTCAGCGCCGAGCAGCTCGTAGACGTTGCAGGTTGCGTTGAACTTGTAAGCAGCCTTCTCAAGAGCCTCGGGAGAAGCCAGGATGTCTTCAGGACGGATGCCCAGGATGACAGACTTGCCATCGTAGTTGCCGTCGATCACGGGCTTAGCCTTGTCAGCGGGAAGTTCGATGCTCTCGCCGTCGAGTTCGAGATAAGCCTTGCCCTGTTTGACCCTTGCGACAGCATCCAGGAAGTTCATCTGAGGAGATCCCATGAAGCCTGCGACGAAGAGGTTGCAGGGGTTGTCATAGAGGTTCTGAGGGGAGTCGATCTGCTGAACGATACCATCCTTCATAACAACGATTCTGGTTCCCAG
>DGRU01000225.1:16260-19094 GCA_002390025.1 Lachnospiraceae bacterium UBA4380 | reverse complement strand
GCGAAAGCACCGGCAGAGGAAGACAAAAGCATACGCTGCGGACACCCACCTGGCACGCGTGCTAGGAGTCAAAATGCAGGTCCGGCGTTTCAGGCCTTTGTGTGTGCAGATTCAAATCATGTACATGGCGAAGCGGGAAGGCCTGCAGGAGCTTGCTCACGGCGGTGCATTCGCGCTTTTTATTATTGCCAAAAATGTTTTAGACCTGTACAGTATTACAGGACTGTAAAGGAAAAACATCTGATCAGGATTGGAAAAGCTGGTAAATAGTTTTTTTGATATAATTGAAACACATAAACCCAGGTAAGAAGGATATCAGATATGTTTAAGGAAGAACTTGAGAAAATCAGAAAAGAGGCGCAGGAGCGTCTCGAATCATCCGAATCGCTGGACATGGTCAATGAGATCCGTGTCAGTGTCCTCGGAAAAAAGGGCAGCCTCAAAGAGATCCTCAAGGGAATGAAGAATGTTCCCCCGGAGGAGCGTCCCAAGGTAGGTCAGATGGTCAATGAGGTGCGCGAGCAGATTGAAGCTGCCATCAGCGATGCCCAGAAGACCATTGAGCGCAAGGTGCTGGAGCAGCGTCTTGCGTCCGAGACCATTGACGTCACACTTCCCTCCAAACGTCTCCCCATGGGCCACAGCCATCCCAACGTGATCGCCCTCAAGGAGCTGGAGCGCATTTTCGTCGGCATGGGCTATGAGGTGATCGAAGGACCTGAAGTCGAGCGCGACTACTACAACTTTGAAGCCCTCAATATTCCTGCAGACCACCCCGCAAAGGATGAGCAGGATACCTTCTACATCAACGGCGATATTCTTCTCCGCACACAGACTTCCTCCACGCAGATCCATGCCATGGAGAGCGGAAAGATCCCGATCCGTATGATCGCCCCCGGCAGAGTCTATCGTTCCGATGCAGTCGACGCGACCCATTCCCCCACTTTCCATCAGGTCGAAGGCCTGGTCGTCGACAAGGGCGTTACATTTGCGGACCTCAAGGGAACTCTTGATGAATTTGCAAAGAAACTTTTCGGCGAGGAGACAAAGACCCGTTTCCGTCCTCACCACTTCCCCTTCACCGAGCCCAGCGCGGAGATGGATGTCAGCTGCTTCAAGTGCGGCGGCAAGGGATGCGGCTTCTGCAAGGGCGAGGGCTGGATCGAGATCCTCGGCTGCGGTATGGTACATCCCCATGTCCTGGAGATCTGCGGCATTGATCCCAACGAGTACAGCGGATTTGCCTTCGGCGTAGGCCTTGAGCGTATTGCGCTCCTCAACTATGAGATTGACGACATGCGTCTTCTGTATGAGAACGACGTCCGCTTCCTGAAGCAGTTCTAACAGCAGTTATTGGAGGAATCAATGAACACACCTATTTCATGGCTGAAAGCATATGTGCCGGAGCTCGCATGCACCGACAAGGAATATAATGACCGGATGACAATGACCGGAACCAAGGTTGACGGCGTTGCGCGTCTGGACAAGAACCTGGAAAAAATCGTAGTGGGCAGAGTCCTGTCCATCGAGAAGCATCCCGACGCAGACAAGCTGATCGTCTGCCAGGTTGATGTTGGCACAGAGACTGTGCAGATCGTCACCGGCGCCCACAACGTGTTCGAAGGCGCCCTGGTCCCCGTCGTCCTCGACGGCGGACGTGTTGCCGGCGGACATGACGGCGGCCCCCTTCCCGAGAACGGAATCAAGATCAAGGCCGGCAAGCTCCGCGGCGTTCCGTCTGCCGGTATGATGTGCTCCGTCGAAGAGCTGGGCTCCGACCGCAACGCCTATCCCGAGGCGCCCGAAGAGGGCATCTATATCTTCCCCGAGGCCCTTGGCCCCATCACCGAGGAGGAGACCTGCCAGCTGGCAAAGGCCGGTAAGCTTGACAGCGAAGAAGCCCGCGCCATGCACCCCGTAAAACCCGGCATGGACGCTGTGGAGCTTCTGGGCCTGCGCGACACTGTTTTCGAATATGAGATCACTTCCAACCGCGTGGACTGCTACAGCCTGCTCGGTATTGCCCGTGAAGCGGCCGTTACCTTCGGCGCCAGCTTTGTGGAACCCGATGTGACCCCCGCAGAGGACGAGACCGGAGATGTCAATGACTATGTCTCCGTCGAGGTCAAAGACCCCGACCTGTGCAGCCGTTACACTGCACGCGTCTGCACCGATGTCAAGATCGGCCCTTCCCCCTACTGGATGCAGAGACGTCTTGCCGCCAGCGGCATCCGTCCCATCAACAACCTGGTCGACATCACCAACTATGTCATGATCGAGTACGGCCAGCCCATGCACGCATTTGACCTCGACACTGTCGCCGGACACAAGATCATTGTCCGCCGCGCACAGGACGGCGATATGTTCCAGACCCTGGACGGACAGATGCGCAAAATGGACCACGATGTTCTCATGATCTGCGACGCAGAGAAGGAAATCGGCATCGCCGGCATCATGGGCGGTGAGAATTCCAAGATCACCGACGAAGTGAAGACGGTCCTCTTTGAGTCCGCGACCTTCAACGGCCCCAACATCCGCAAATCCGCCAAGCGCATCGGCCTGCGCACGGATGCGTCCGGTATCTTTGAAAAAGGCCTGCATCCCACAAATGCAGAGGCAGCTGTCAACCGCGCCTGTCAGCTCATGCGCGAGCTGGGCTGCGGCACTCCTGTCAAGGGCATGGCTGATGCCTGCACGCCGATCCCGGAGCGCACCCGCATCCCCTTCAACGCACGCGAGATCAACGCTTTCCTGGGCACCCACTATGCCCCCGAAGTCATGCTGGACATTTTTGCCAAGCTGGAGATGGACTACGACGTCGAAAAAGAAGAGGT
>DGRU01000225.1:6675-16076 GCA_002390025.1 Lachnospiraceae bacterium UBA4380 | reverse complement strand
GGTCTCACCTACAAGATGCGCATACAGGACAAGGCCCGCGAGGCAGCTATGTTCAACGGCTTCTCCGAAGCTATGACATACTCCTTCGAGAGCCCCAAAGTCTTTGACCGCCTGCTCTTTGCAGAGGATGCTCCCGAGCGCCAGGCCATCCGCATTTCCAACCCTCTGGGCGAGGACTTCTCCATGATGAGGACCACTCCCCTCCACGGTATGCTGACCAGCCTGGGCACCAACTACAGCCGCCGTAACAAGGACGCAAGACTCTTTGAGCTGGCCAATGTCTATATTCCCAAGGCACTTCCTCTGACCGAGCTTCCCGACGAGCGCTCCATGTTCTGCCTGGGCATGTACGGAGAGGGCGATTTCTTCACCATGAAGGGCGTCATCGAAGAGTTCTTCGAAATGGCGGGTATGAACGAAAAGATGATCTGCAATCCCAAAGCAGGCAAACCTTTCCTGCATCCCGGCCGCCAGGCCCTCATCCAGTACAAGGGCGAGACCCTGGGATACTTCGGCGAAGTGCATCCCGATGTGGCAGGAGCCTACGGAATCGGCGGCAGAGCCTATATCGCGGTCATTGACCTGCAGAGTGTGATCCCTCACACCAGCTTCGAATACCACTACACCGGCATTGCCAAGTATCCCGCGGTTTCCAGAGACATCAGTATGCTGGTTCCCCGTGATGTCATGGCAGGTCAGATCGAGGCGGTCATCGCGCAGCGCGGCGGAAAGATCCTCGAGTCCTATCATCTGTTTGATATCTATGAGGGCAAGCAGGTCCGCCAGGGCTACAAGTCCATCGCCTACAACCTGACATTCCGCCATCGCGAGAAGACTCTCGAGGAGGCGGAGATCACCGCAGCAATGAAGAAGATCCTCAACGGCCTTGAGGGCCTGGGCATCGAGCTCAGAAGCTGATTGGAAGATCATCGCACAGAAACTTTATATGCGGGCGGGAGAGGATGAAAGACTTTTCCGCCCGCTTTAAAAAAATACGGGTTTGTAGAGGTGAGGGGACGAGCCTTCACGTCATACAGCCTGTGGAGTTTCAGGATTTGTTCACATGGAATTACTAAGGCTTACTGATGCAAAGAGAGGGCCGGGCCAAACTCGTATGTCGCATTGAAGATGCGACATACTCAGACAGGGTGGCCCTAAAAAGCCCGTCTGTGTGAGACGGAAAATGATTTTCCGCATCTGAGATCAGCAGATGAACTGCTGACCGACACAGGAGGTATACCTCGAAGGCGACTCCTAAGGGCGCGACAGATCTGTATTTTCTGAATATGGAGATAAAATTATGGAAAGACTTAACGCATGGAACACCTATGACATTCCCATGCAGAACGACTGCATGGATTTCGCAAAAGACTATATGGATTTTCTGAACGCAGGAAAGACGGAGCGCGAGTGCGTGGACTTTTTCGTTGCGGAAGCAGAGAAGAACGGATACATTGAGCTCAGCCGGGCCATTGCCGAAAAGCGGCAGCTGAAGGCCGGAGATTGTGTCTACAGCGTGTGGATGAACAAATCCATGGTCCTGTTCAGAATCGGCGAAAAACCTTTCGAGGAGGGCATCAACATCCTCGGCGCCCACATCGATTCTCCCCGCCTGGATGTCAAGCAGAATCCGGTCTATGAGGACGGCGGTTTCTGCTATCTCGACACCCACTATTACGGGGGAATCAAAAAATACCAGTATGTCACTCTGCCTCTGGCCATCCACGGTGTTGTGGTGAAAAAGAGCGGTGAGACGGTGATCATCAATGTGGGTGAGGAAGAGGATGATCCGGTATTTTTTATCTCGGATCTGCTGCCCCACCTGGCCCAGGACCAGATGAAGAAAAACGCCTCCACCTTTATTGACGGCGAGTCACTGGATCTTGTCATCGGCAATAAGCCCGTCGTGATTGATCATGACACCAAAGCCGGCAGTAAGGACAAAAAGCCCTCTGAGAAGGATGCTGTCACGAAGGCTCTCATGCAGACCATCGGAGAGCTCTATGGCATCGAGGAGGAGGATTTTATCTCCGCAGAGCTTGAGATCGTCCCCGCCGGCAAGGCCCGCGACGCAGGCTTTGATCGCTCTATGGTCCTGGCCTACGGGCAGGATGACCGCGTGTGTGCCTATCCTTCCTTCCGCGCCCAGATGGAGGTCGCGGATATCGCCCGCACCAGCTGCACGCTTCTTGTCGACAAAGAGGAGATCGGCAGTGTCGGTGCCACAGGCATGCGGTCCCGCTTCTTCGAAAATGCTCTGGCGGAAGTCATGGAGCTCTGCGGCCAGTATTCGGAGCTTGCCATGCGCCGCACGCTGGCAAACAGCGCAATGCTTTCTTCTGATGTCAGCAGTGCCTTTGATCCCGCCTACGCTTCTGCTTTTGAGAAAAAGAACTGCGCCTATCTTGGCGGCGGTATGGTCTTCAACAAGTTTACCGGTTCCAGGGGCAAATCCGGCTCCAATGATGCCAATGCAGAGTATATTGCCTCCCTGCGCAGGATCATGGAAGAGGACGATGTCCTTGTGCAGACCGCGGAGCTCGGCAAAGTTGATGTCGGCGGCGGCGGGACTATCGCCTATATCCTGGCCCTCTACGGCATGAATGTCATCGACAGCGGCGTCCCCGTACTGAGCATGCATGCTCCCTGGGAGGCCACCAGCAAGGCGGATCTCTATGAGGCCTTCCGCGGTTACAAGGCCTTCCTGCGCAGGATGGACTTCCGCAACGCCTGATCCCTGTAACGGCAGGGAAAAACCAGTATATTTTTTACCTGGTATACTCTTTTGACATGCCGCTCGTCAGAGAGGCACACTCAATGTGATCACAGAATGTTTGTGCCGTCCGGCGGCAAAAACATCCGGAGTAAAAATATCCGGCGGCAAAACATCCGGAGTAAAAATATCCGGCGGCAAAAACATCCGGAGAAAAAACATCGTATCGGCGATATTTTTACTCTCATAGAAGAATGGATTTTTTAAACGGTCTGGAAAAGTAAAATGACAACTACCACGAATACTGACAATACAGCAGGAACTGTCAATGGACAAAGAGAGGTTCCGGTCGGACACAGGACAGCCGATTATTATTTTGACCTGCCTCAGGAACTGATTGCGCAGGATCCCCTGGAGGACCGGTCGTCCTCCAGACTCCTTGTGCTGGACAGAAAGACAGGGGAGCGGCGCCACGGGACCTTCAGGGATATACTCGAGTATCTGGAGCCCGGTGATGCCATGATCCTCAACGATACAAAGGTCATTCCCGCACGGCTTCTGGGCAGCAGGGAGGGGACGGGTGCGTCTGTCGAGATCCTGCTCCTCAAACGTCTGCAGGCGGATGTCTGGGAGTGCCTGGTGCGCCCGGGCAAGAAGCTGCGCCCAGGTGCCAGGGCTGTCTTCGGAGACGGAAGCCTGAGGGCGGAGATCCTGGAGATCGCCGAGGGCGGCAACAGGCTTGTCCGCTTTGAATATGAGGGGATTTTCGAGGAGGTTCTGGACCGGCTGGGCGAGATGCCCCTGCCCCCTTATATCACCCATAAACTGCAGGACCGGGACCGCTACCAGACTGTCTACGCCAGGTATGAGGGATCGGCGGCGGCGCCGACTGCCGGCCTGCACTTTACGCCGGAACTGCTGGACCAGGTACGGGCAAAAGGGGTGGAAATCGGGTTCGTGACGCTTCATGTGGGACTGGGGACTTTCAGGCCGGTCAAGGTGGACGATGTGGAAGAGCACACCATGCACACCGAGTGGTACAATGTTCCCCCGCAGACCGCAGACCTGATCAACCGGACCCACCGGGCCGGACACCGGGTGATCTGTGTGGGCACCACCAGCTGCCGCACGATCGAGAGCGCGGCAGATGAAAACGGCATCGTCCACGCCGGAAGTGATGACACCTCGATCTTTATTTATCCAGGTTACCAATTCCGGGCCATGGACGCCCTGATCACAAATTTTCACCTGCCTGAGTCAACACTGATCATGCTGGTTTCCGCCTTTGCAGGCAGGGAGCATGTTCTGCAGGCCTACAAAGAGGCTGTGGACATGCGCTATCGGTTTTTTAGTTTTGGCGATGCCATGATGATCGTCTGAGCACTGTAATACTGTGAGCCGCTTTTGAAAGACCGGCGCGAAAAGCTCTTCATCCGCGGATGTAATCCCCGGAGGGAAGGGGCGGTTTTGCGCACATCTTTCTAAAAGGGCTCACATTTTTTTATCTCAGTGGGGGAAAGGCTCCCGCCTCTGGCATCCCGCACGCGGGGCGCAAGACTCGCAAGCGAGTCTTGAACTCTTTTCCACGAAACATGTATTCTGTGGTAGAATAGGAATGATACAGCGAGTCAGTTGGATCCGGGTCTGTGCCCGGCACAAGCGCCTTAGTATGTTTTATATATTTTTATATATATTTTACGGGCGTCAAAACATGAGGTCATGAACAGCAGTTATGAATGAACTGATCTTAAATCGGCTGGAAAAGGAACATCATAAGGGCAGGCAGTTCTCCGTGATCATTCCGGCCCACAATGCGGAGAGGACTCTCCGCAGGGCAGTGGAGAGTGTCGTTAACGCTATGGAGACTGTGGCGGCGGACGCTGTGATCGCTTCGCGCCGGCAGGGCGGGGCGGAAAATGAGGAAGCTGCGCCTCTTTTTGAGATTTTGATCGTTGAAAACGGCTCTGAGGATGCGACGGAGTTTATCGCCCGCAGTCTGCAGGCGGAGTACAGTGACTGCGTATGTCTGCTCAAATCGGAGAAAGGCGTTTCAAATGCCCGAAACCGTGGACTGGAAGAGGCAGAGGGAGAGCGGATCCTCTTTCTGGATGCCGACGACTATTTTACAGAGGACGCCGGACCTGTGCTGAGGGATTCGCTTCACTTTACGGGAACGGATCTGATCATCTACAGCTATGAGGCGGGCAGTAAGCTGCTGCATGTGTGCCCCGGGGAGGGAGAGCGCTTTTACGGACAAGAGCTGGAGGAGATCAGCGTGCGGATGATCTCGAATCCGACCAGGTATACCAGTGTCTGGTCAAAGATTTTCCGCAGGGAATGTATCGAGCGCCTGAACCTGCGCTTTGATCCTTCCCTGCGTCTCTCGGAGGACAGCCTTTTCGTGATCCGCTATCTGCAGGGATGCAGGAGGATCAGGCTGATCGACAGGCCCTTTTATCACTATTCCACCGAAGCAGGTTCGGCGGTGCGCTCCTGGGACGGATCTAAAGAGGAGGGCTATAAAAAGTCCCTCGACGCGGTGCTGGACTGTCTGAAGACACAGTCGCAGAAGATCCGGCAGGCAGGGGCTGCCTATGCCATGATGCAGTTTAATCTTCTCATGGTCCGGGAGGTCTTTTCTATTGCCAGCCCCCTGTCCATACGGGAAAAGATCGCTGCCATGAAGAGGATCGCCGCTGAGGAACCCTTTGCGTCGGCGGTCGGTGCCTATGACCCCGATGAGCACAGGGGCGCCAGGTATCTGCCTTTCCGCATGCTCAGGCACGGTCAGGCGGCAGGCGCCGCCGCTGTCTATGCGGCCAGGGCCCTTCAGAACGCGCGGCGGGAGAGAGCTAAATAGCCGATGATGACAGGACCACACCCTCAGTCTTATGCATTTTTTATCTGGTAACGGAGGTCAAAGCCGTATTATGTATAATGTACTTGTTTTCGGTATGACAGAGAACCCCGGCGGGGTCGAGAGTTTTCTCATGAACTATTACCGGCGGATTGACCTGAACCGGTTTCACTTTGATTTCCTGTGCAATTCCTATGATCCCGTGGCATTTGAGGACGAGATCCATGCCATGGGCGGGCGCACGGTCCACTTTACTGCCAGGAGACAGAATCCGGTGCGCTTCCGCAGGGAACTGGAATCTTTTTTTGCAAAACATGCCGGGGAATACCAGGCCATCTGGGTCAATATCAACAGTCTCGCCAATATTGATTATCTGAAAATGGCTAAAAAATACGGGATTCCCAAGCGGATCATCCACAGCCACAACGCCCAGAACATGGACACAAAGCTGCGCGGCATGCTCCACGAGGCAAACCGGGGCACTCTGGGCAGATATGCCACGGATTTCTGGGCCTGTTCCGAGTACGCTGCCAAATGGTTCTATGCCGGAAGAGGCGGCAAGGGAGAACTTCGCCATCCTGCGGTTGTGATCCGCAATGCCATCGATGTGGAGAAGATCCGCGGCGGTGTCGCCCGAAGAGAAGAGTACCGCAGGCAGGCGGGCGGGGATGCCGACTGGAGCGACAAATATATCATTATCTGTATCGGCCGCCTGCACTTCCAGAAAAATCAGAAGTTCGCCATCGATATCATGGCGGATCTCATTCCCGAGATGCCCGACGCTCGGCTCGTGCTGATCGGCCAGGGAGAGGACGAGGATATGCTGCGCGCACACGTGCGGGAAAAGGGGCTTGAGAATGAAGTGTACTTTGCAGGTGTGGTGACGGATATCCCCGGATGGCTGGGAGCCGCTGACTTTTTCCTCTTTCCCTCTGTATTTGAGGGACTGGGGATCGCGGGGCTTGAGGCACAGGCGGCGGGCCTGCCGGTCCTTGCTTCTGCGGACGTCATTCCCAAAGACATTGCCGTCACAGACCTTCTGCGCTTTTATTCTCTGGATAAAGGGGCTGCGGAGTGGGCCAATGAGATCATTCAGATGCGCAACAGCATGGATGCAAGGCCCGTCCAGGCCGATGATCCGGCCTTCGGGCTCATTCAGGACGATTTCACACAGAAGGGGTACAACAGCGCTGTGGAGGTGCTGCGCCTGGAGAAGCTCCTGACAGAAGAGTGACATGGATGCAGTAACGGAAGACCGCCGATTACGATAGCGTGTTTTACAAAGCGTGTTAAAAAAACTGTTTTGCAAAAAACGTATTTAGAAAAGCATGTATTACAAAAAACGTGTTTTGCAGAAGACAGTTTTACGCAGGCGGGAAACCCGGTTTTTGAAAAAGAGAGTGAAGAAGACCATGAAAAAACTGACTTTAGACGAGATCCGCGGTCTTGAGCTTGAACTGATGGACGCGTTTACAAAACTCTGTGAACAGAATGATATCTATTTTACCCTCGGAGGCGGAACCCTTTTGGGCGCCATCCGTCATCAGGGCTTTATTCCGTGGGACGACGACATCGATGTCATGATGCCCCGCCCCGACTATGAGCGCCTCTATCACCCGGAAGACCTGGATATGACCGGATTTCCGGAATACATGGAATTCAAGACCTACAGGGACGGGACGCTGAATTATCCCTTCATCAAGCTGGTCGACACGCGCACCTTTGTCGATTTTCCCTATTATGACAACGAGACAAATGTCAACCAGATCTGGATGGATATTTTTCCCATCGACGGCAACTCTGCCGACAAAAAGGAAAACCGCAGGATTTATGAGAAATCCCTTCGTCTGCGCAAGCTGATCTTCATTAAGCTGGCAAAAAAAGGAGAGGGGAAGACCCTGCTCAAAAAAGTGCTCAAGCCGGTCGTGATGGGCGCGCTGAAAGTCGCCATGCCCATGCCCAGGCTCCTTGCAAAGATCGATAAACTGTCAATGGCCATACCCTATGACAGCACGCCCTATGTGGGCTGTATCATGTGGGGGTACGGGCCCAGGGAGCGGATGTCCCGCAAGAAATTTATGATCCCCGTCAAGGTTCCCTTTGAGGGAAGGATGATGAATGCCCCCTCCAATTACGATCACTATCTGCGCGGTCTCTACAACGATTATATGCAGCTTCCTCCGGAGGAGAAGCGGGTCATGCACGGAATGGACGCCTGGCTTCTGGAACCGGGCGAGACCAGGGATGATATTATAAGATAATTTACAACGGAGTAAAAATATATGGTTTTTGACAGCAGGGCAGTCAGGCTCCGGATCCCCCAGGAAACTCCCCGGATCCGTCTTGACGAGCTCATGACTTTTACAGGACTCATACTGTGGGTGCTGCAGGCCTATATTGACGACAGCGGATTTTCCATGATCTTCGGTGCCGAGCTGGGAAAACTCATCAGGTATTTCTGCCTTCTGCTTTTCCTGGTCCGGATTCTGCTGTCGGATATGCGTCTGGCGGTGCGGGCTGTATCGACGGCCGCTGTGTTTTTCTGTTATCTGATGATGATACAGAAGATGGCGGGGGCCGGCATCACCTTTCTGCAGTTGTTTGTGATGATAATTGCAGTCAAAGATATTTCCTTCAAGCGGATCTGCAAGGTAATGTTCTGGACCTGCCTGCTATGTTATCTGGGGATACTGTTCTTTGACGCGGTCGGACTGATCTGGCGGCCTCCCCTGGTGGACGGCAATCGTGTCCGCGATTATATGGGATTCCGCTTTGTATCTTTCCCTTCCATCTATATTTTCAATCTCTTTATGTGCGGAACCTATGCCTATACGGATTTGAGTGAGACCGCACGGCAGAAGAGGGAGCAGGGAGAATACGTGGAGCGCTTCCCCCTGGTGGGACTGATCTTTCTGGAGGCCATCAATGTCATGGCCTATGTGCGGACCAACACCAATATTCCCTTCCTGGTCACGACTTTATTTGCAGTCCTGTACTTTCTCTGTATCTACAGGGGCTGGAACCTGTTTCCCAACTGTCTTCCGATCAGGGTCCTGGCCGGGATCTGTTATCCGGCCCTGGCATTATTCGCCTACGAAGTGGTCAGCCACTATAATCCCAACAGCAAGCGCTGGCTCAAGATCGATGACAAGCTGACACATTTCAGGATCCGTCACGCGGCAGAGGGACTCAAGAGCTACGGCATTCATCCCTTCGGGCAGGTCGTCTACCAGAACGGAGATCTTGAATCCCCCAACTATTTTTACATTGACAGCGCCTACATGAAGGTCCTGATCAACTACGGCCTGGTCTTCGCCATCATCCTGTTTTCGGTTTACGCAATGATCTCGGTGGCCGCGGTGAAAAACAGCGACACGGTCCTCTGCATATGGATGGTCTGCGTGGCAGGCTACAGCCTGATGAACAACGTCCTCATGGATCCGGAACAGTGCTGTACGCTTCTTGCCTTCTGGTATGCGCTGGATGTCTGGAAGCGGCGCAGGAGTCCGGACTATATACACCCGGAGCCGGGGGATCCCCCTGATCCGCCGAGAGCTTCCGCCGCGAAAAAGGCAGTGCCGCTCTCCCCGGAGCAGAGCAGGCTGCCGGCAGCATCTGCAGAGGCCCCGGAGAGAGGCAGCAGCCCGGTATCTGCAGTCCAGGAGGTTAATAACCCTGAGAGGGCCGGCTTAGCGGATCGAAGTGCCCTTTCCGACTCCGCAGAAGGCTTTGACCGGGACGGAAAAAATGACGCCTGCGCAGACGAAAGCGATGAGGCCGGGAGAAATGCCGCAGGCGCCGATGATGAAGGTAAGGCCGGGAGCAATACCG
>DGRU01000225.1:0-6578 GCA_002390025.1 Lachnospiraceae bacterium UBA4380 | reverse complement strand
CGATGAAGAAGGTAAGGCCGGGAGCGGCTCCGGCTCTGCAGGCGGAGGCGGCGGGCAGAAGAAGAGCGGAGGAGAGGAGCCCAGTGTGCGCCTCAACTTCATTCTGAGTATGGCCTATCAGGTTCTGGTAGTCATTCTCCCCTTGATCACGGCGCCCTACGTGGCCCGTGTGCTGGGAGCGGACAAGAACGGTATCTACAGCTTCACGGCTTCCTATCAGACCTATTTTTCCATGTTCGCCGCGCTGGGAACCGTTTCCTACGGATCCCGCGAGATCGCGCGCAACCGCAAAAACAAACCGCTTCGTTCAAAACTCTTCTGGGAGATTGAACTGATGACGGTCTTTACGTCAACGGTTTCGATCCTGGCCTTTATTCTTTTTATTTTTACCAGAGACAGGTATCAGATTTTCTACATCCCCCAGATCATGGCCATTCTTGCGGTCATGTTCGATATTTCCTGGTTCTTTACCGGCATCGAACAGTTCCGCTATATTGTGACAAAAAACGCGGTCTTCAAGCTCCTGGGAGCTGTCCTGATCTTTGCCCTGGTACATAAACCCGATGATCTGCTGCTGTATATCATCATCCTGTCGGCCACGACCATGCTGGGAAATATGTCCATGTGGATCCACATGCCCCGTTTTCTCACTCCGGTGAATTTCCGGACTCTGAGGATCCGCAGGCACCTCAGGGAGACCATGGTCTACTTCATTCCTTCGATCGCGACCTCCGTCTACACGGTCCTTGACAAGACCCTGATCGGTGAGATCACCCGCAATGAGGCGGAGAACGGCTGTTACGACAAGGTCGTCCAGATCATCAATATCATGAAGGCCCTGACCTTCACCGCCCTCAACAGCGTACTGGGCGCCAGGATCTCTTTCCTCTTTGCGGAGAAAAAATATGATGAGATCCGGAGAAGGATCGAGACCTCCATCAACTATATCCTGTTCATGGGACTTGCCATCGGTTTCGGCCTTGCGGCTGTGGCACCCCGGTTCATTCCCTGGTTCCTGGGACCCGGCTATGACCGCGCAGTGATGATGCTGATCATGATGAGCCCCATTGTGGTCATCATAGGCGTCAGCAACTGCCTCGGTTCCCAGTATTACACGCCTGCAGGAAAGAGGGCGCAGAGCGCCAGGTTCATCATTATCGGTTCTGTGGTGAACCTGTTTCTGAATCTGCTGCTGATTCCCCGCTACTGGGGGTATGGCGCCATCGCGGCCTCCATTGCCGCTGAGCTGACCATCACCGTTCTCTATATTGCTTTTTCGGGGGAGTCCTTCCACCCTGTCGTGCTTGTGCGGGACGGCTGGAAGAAATTCATTGCAGCGGTCCTCATGTTCGCAGTGATCCGGCTGATCGATCCTGTTTTCAGCCGCAACTTCATTGCCCTGTTCTGTGAGATCTGCCTGGGAGGAGCTGTGTACATTGCAGTCCAGTTCATTCTCAGGGACAGCTTCATGACCGGCTTCTGCATGGACACCGTCCGCAGGGTCGTCAGGAGGAAAAAATAAATTCGAGGGTGCGTGTACAGGCGCCGGATGATTTTGCGCCGATTTTGCTGCAGGGCAGGAAGCCTGCTTCTTTGCACCCCTCACTGTGCTATGCTATAATGATTTGGGTTATGGCTTATTATTTGCGACTTCTATGGAAGACCGCATATTCAGGATTCGCCCGCGCATCCCACGACTCTCACGACTCTTATGAAGCTGCGGGTATTGCGCCATGAAAAAGATGAAGAATAAATACAATATGCGGATATCAATAATTGGGAGGAATAGAGTTGAGTAATCAGAATTATACAAACCGCAACCATCCGGGTACCAAAATGCGGGAAGTGAGTCTTCCCAGGCTCCTTCTTCTGACATTCCGGAACTGGCGGAGCATGCTGGCGGCCGGACTGATCCTGGCCTTACTGCTGGCGGGCATGAAGGTCATGCGCGAGTACAGCAACAGGAGCGTCTCCAATGAGGCGCACGAGGAGTACCTGGCGCAGATGGCTGTCTATCAGGCATCCGTGCAGGCCTACACCACTTCAATCGAGCGTTTCCAGACCAAGATCGATGCAAAGCAGAACTACTTCAACGAATCCCTTCTGATGCAGATCGATCCCCACCAGGAATGTGTCTCGACTGTCTCCATGGTCGTCCGCACTCCCGGACTTGAGGAAGCGGACAAGGCAGGAGACAGGGGGGACGGAACGGACAATGCAGCCATTGTAAATGCCAGTAATGTCCAGCACGCCTATATTGATTTCATCACAAGAGGTATTTCCTACGGCCAGTTTGCCGAGGAACTGGGCGTTCCGGAACAGAGCGTCCGTGAGCTTGTCCAGGTCATCACGGATGAGTTCCATTTCAGCAGTGTCTTCAAGATCCAGGTGAGCAGCATGGATCTCGACCTGTCTGCAAGGATCATGGATTATATCCTGCAGCAGATCGACGAGAACAAGGGCGCCTTCAAAGACAGTCTGGGTGAATATGAGCTCAGCGTTGTCAGCCGCAATGAAGAGACAGTTGTCGACACACTCCTTCTCCAGCAGCAGACTGAGCTGCAGAACTCCATCGCAACCCTGCAGAAAAACCTTCAGACTTCTCAGACGGCCCTCAAGGAGTTGATCAAACCCACAGAAGCAACCGGTGCTTCTACCAAGACCATCATCAAACACGGAATCAAATACGGTATTGTCGGCTTTGCGGGCGGTATTTTTCTGATGGTTCTCTTATATGCGATCCGTATTCTCCTCAAGGGAAGGATCCTCACAGACGACGAACTCAACGTGTCCTACGGTCTTCGCAATATTATGACTTTCCCTGCCGGCGCCGGCAGAAAAGAACCCAGGTCCATTATCGACAGGGCCGTGGAAAAGCTGGTATCCGATGCGCCTGATATGTCTGTTTCTGCAGCCTGCGATGTGATGATCGCAAAGGTGGAGAACCTGTCGGTCGGAGAAGATTTCCGGACAGTTCTGCTGGTCGGTACTGTAGGTGAAACCCGTCTTGATTCCTTTGCAAATAAACTAACAAAGCGTGCCGAATCCACCGGAAGCGCTCTGACTTTCGAGGCATCTTCCGATCTGGACAAGAACGCGGCTGCAGTCCGCAGACTTCGTACAGCGGATGCATGTATCGTTGTGGAGGAAGTCGGAGGGACAGTTTACCGCGATGCCGCGGAGCTGGTCGAACTGGTCATGGCCTCCGGCAAGCCCCTTCTGGGCACTGTATATTTATGAGTTGAGTCCCGTCTGCAGGTCTTTTGTGCACACACATGTGTGCACAGGCCTGCGGCCGGCCCTGCAGCGTCTGCTTTTTTCGGGCAGACGCTTTTCACGTAAAAATGAGAAACAGAAAAATACTAATCATTCTCCTGATCGCTGTCGGGATTATGCTGACTGCAGGTGCGGCGGCCATGCGGGGAAGGCGGGAGGCCTCTCCGGGCGGTGCCGGCGGGAAGGGTGCAGGAGACAGCAGGCCGGAAGAATGGGCAGAAAATGCCGCCTCTTCCGGATGTCTGCAGATTCTCTCCCGGCAGACCTACCAGGCCCGGCTGCACAAGGGCAGAGAGGAGGCGTTTTCGCCTTCTGATCTTTTGTGGAGAGGGCTTGCCTGCGCCTGCGACCGGGCATCTTCCACTGTCTATATCCCCTGCGATGCCCGGGCTTTTGACTTACAGGGAAAAGACGGCGGGGAGATCTTCCTGCATGAGATCCTGGCCGGACTGGAACCGGCAGGGTCAGATACCGCCGTCTTCTTCTGTGAGGATGAGATGATGGGAGATCCGGCGGCGGCCATTGCTGAGGGGCATCCCTTTGATGCCTGTCTGTCATCAGCCGGAGCAACAAAGGCTTTTTCCCTGGTCCTGACAGGATTTCCCGCGGTCTGTATTGACAAGACGGACCCGGAGGAGATCGTGCTCAAAGAGGTCCATGAAGGCAGGATCCTCTACATCCCCCTGTCCCGTTCTGAAGGCGAAGAGGAGATCCGCTGCAGCTTCCATGTGCGCGGCAATGTCTCTTCCACGCTGGAAAAGCGTCCCTACAAGGTCTCGCTCCTTGACCGGACTTCAGGCAAATACAAGACGTCTCTGGGAGGACTTCGGGAGGACGACGACTGGATCCTCAATCCCCTGTATACGGACAGTTCAAGAGTGCGGGAGATGACCGCCTATGCCCTGTGGGATCAGGTGACAGCCCTGTCGGATGTACCCCAGGCCACTTCGCGGATGCGCTATGTCGAACTGTTTCTGGACAACTCCTACCAGGGCATTTACGGCCTGATGGAGCCCGTGGACGGAAAGCAGCTCGCCCTCCGGGAAGGGGATCTTTTATACAAGATCGACCGGTGGGACAGGGAATATCCCTATCTCGACTTGTATGAGGAGATGGAGGGAGAGACAGAGATCTCCACAGATAAGGGCTTTCCCTGTGTGGAGATCAGATTCCCCCGGGACTGGGACCGCACGGCATCCTGGCTGCCCATGCAGGCCTACCACGCTTTTTCATTCCGCACACACGATCCGCAGACCCTTCTGGATGCCGGCCTGCAGACGGACATGGACAGCGTGGTGTCCATGAGCCTCTACTGCGCCCTCACACATGCCATGGACAACACCTGGAAAAACAGTTTTCTGACTGCCAGGCGCACGGGAGACGGCTATACCCTGTACAGGACCGTCTGGGACCTGAATTACGTCTTCGGAGACGCATTTGTCTATGCGCCGGAAGAGGGATACACTGTCTTTGATGCCGGGAGCGCTTCTGCCTATGTACCTCTGGAGGACAGCACCTATGACTTTGAGGCTTTTCTCCGCGCGGATCCATCTCTTTACGATGCGCTCTGTGCCAAGTGGGCGCAGTGGAGAGAAGGCGGTGTGAACGCCGAAACCGTGTGCGCGGCTGCACGCAGGAACATGGAGGATCTGGAGGCAGGCGGTGCCATGGCCAGGGAGACGGACCGGTGGCCGCAGGACAAAACCGGCAGGGAATCCCTGCAGGAGATGGAAGAGTGGATCCGGACCAGATTCGCATATCTTGATCAGCAGTTTGGATGGAACACTAAATAATCCATTCGGACTTTCAAAAACCGATTTTTTCCGGTATTGCCGCCCGCGGACCGCGCCGGGATTTCCCGCAGAGTGCGCTATTTGGATTTTTGGGCATAATGTATGAGAAAAGAAACAATTTTTTGGGTTTTACTGTCGATTCTGTCAGGCAGGAATTCAAAAACTGGATTATAATATTTTTTGTATACAGTTTTAATAAAGCTGTTGCTTTCTCCCTGCCGTCACATCTGCTGGAGGCGGTCTGAGGAAGCATACGGTGTTTTTCTTGTTTTCGGAACATCCTGTCCGGGATGAACACACTGTGGGGGTGTGTGTGATCCGGACAGTGTTCATAGTACCACGGTGCCGGACCCGGCTTTGGCCGATCCTGCCGGCGCCTTATCAGGAAAGGGAGGAGCTAACATATGTTTTTCAAATCAAGGCATTTGAACAGCATTAATGCCGGCCACCACAAACACACGGCCGGCTGTGCGACAGAGATTATGCCGGTTCCTGCTACCGTCAGGATCTCCATGTCGCAGAACATTGGTGCGCCCTGCAAGCCCCTTGTCAAAAAAGGGGACACGGTCCTTGTTGGCCAGAAGATCGGTGACACAGATGCATTTCTGCACGTTCCCGTACATGCCAGCGTTTCCGGCAAAGTAACCGGAATCGAGACACAGAGGAACGCCATGGGCGGCATGGACACTCTCGTAGTGATCGAGGCCGACGGGCAGCAGACTATGGATCCTGAGATCAAGCCTCCGGTCGTAACGAATCACAAGGAATTCGTGGATGCCGTCAAGGAGAGTGGTCTTGTAGGACTGGGCGGTGCGTCATTCCCGACTTGGCTGAAATTCAATCCCAAGAATATGGACGGCGTCAAGACCCTGATCATCAATGGCGCGGAGTGTGAGCCTTTTATCACTTCCGACCACAGGACGATGCTGGAGGATGCCCAGAACGTAATCGACGGCGCTCTTGCCGTTATGAAGTATCTCGAGCTCGATGAATGTTATATCGGCATCGAGGACAACAAGCAGGATGCAATCGACAACTTTGATATGCTTTTTGCAAAGCAGGAAATCGACAATATGTTCACTTTCCCGCTCAAGGCAAGCTATCCCAAGGGCGCAGAGCGTGTGCTGATCTATGAGATCACCGGCAAGACCTGTGATGCCGGCGTACTGCCCGCAGACCTGGGATGCATCGTGTCCAACGTCACCTCGATCGCCTTCCTCGGACAGTATCTCAAGGATGGTATTCCGCTCATCAAAAAGCGCATGACCGTCGACGGCGACGCTGTCTCCGAGCCCAAGAACATCGTGGCGCCCATCGGTACAGAGATCCACGACGTGATCGAGTTCTGCGGCGGTTACCGCAAGCCTCCGAAGAAGATCCTTATGGGCGGCCCTATGATGGGACGTGCAGTCTTCTCCGACAGGATGCCGATCGTTAAGAACAACAATGCGATCCTCGCTTTCTCCAGGGAACAGGCCTGGATCCCCGAGGAGACAGCCTGCATCAACT
>DGRU01000059.1 GCA_002390025.1 Lachnospiraceae bacterium UBA4380 | reverse complement strand
CGAGGAAGTTGTAGTTCTCGTGGTTGTCCTTTGCAACAGCTGCCTGCCATGTGAGGAGACGTGCTGCATTGATCATAGCCTGATCCTCAGCCATACGGAACTGAGTGTTCTGGAAAGCGGTGATGGGCTTGCCGAACTGCTTTCTCTCTTTGCAGTACTTGATGGCTTCGTCAAGAGCGCCCTGAGCAATACCGACAGACTGAGCTGCGATACCGATACGGCCGCCGTCAAGAGCCTTCATAGCGATCTTGAAGCCGGTGCCTTCCTTGCCCAGCATATCTGCTGCGGGAACGCGGACGTTGTTGTAGTAAACTTCTGCGTTGGAAGCAGCACGGATACCCATGCGCTTGATGTCGGGCTGGACTTCCAGGCCGGGAGTGTTCCTGTCAACAAGGAATGCGGACATGCCCTTGTGAGCGGGGACGGACTTGTCGGTCAGAGCGAATACCAGGAAGGTATCAGCGAAACCGGAGTTGGTTGTGAAGATCTTAGCGCCGTTGATTACATAGAAGTCGCCATCCTTCTCAGCGGTGGTGACAGCGCCTGCAACGTCAGATCCTGCATTGGGCTCGGTCAGGCCGAAGCAGCCAATCTTGCTGCCGTCTGCCAGAGGGCGAAGCCATTTCTCTTTCTGCTCGGGAGTTCCAAACTCTTCGATGCTGGAAGCGCAAAGAGAAGTGTGAACGGAAAGGGTGATGCTGGTGCTGGCGTCAACCTTGGAGATCTCTTCCATCATCAGAGCATAGGTCAGAACGTCCATGCCTGCGCCGCCGATTTCATCCGAGAAAGGGATGCCGAAGAAGCCAAGCTCCTTCATTTCGGCGATGATGTCCATATTCATCTCTTCTTTTTCGTCCATTTCCTCGGCTACCTTGGCAACCTTGTCCTGAGCGAATTTGCGGAACAGTTCCTGCATTTCCTTCTGGTCTTCTGTCAACTGAAAGCTTACCATACATGCCTCCTCATAAAATGTGGAAAGTGTTGAAGGACCTAAATATCCCTCAACGTATAAAGTGTTTTTCTAATAATTAGCATACTAACTAATGGATAAAATTGCAAGACTTGTTCGTTAATTTTCTGCCACAATTTACACCAAAAATACATGCGTTTTTTTGTGCATTATTTAAGTTCACACATGTTTGATGCATGGATTCTGTGTGCAGACGTGTGCTTTTCTATAAATTGCATTTTTCGACGTACAATTAGTTGTCAGGCGGTTGTCAGGGGGGGTGTCAGGGGGACGGTTCCTTCGGTTGTCAGGGGGACGGTTCCTTTGACACCTCAGGGTGTCAAAGGAACCGTCCCCCTGACAACCGACAACCCCTGACAACCGACAACCCCTGACAACCGCTGACAACCCGACAACCCCAATCTTTCATGCCTTCTCTGCGCGCAGCATCTGATAGCCGATGCCTATGTGGGTCTCGATCAGGTTGAGGCCGGGCTGTGCAGAGCGAAGCTTTTTTCGCAGGGAAGTCATATAGACGCGGAGGGAGACGATGTCTGTCTCCACACCTCCGCCCCAGATGCGGTCGATGATGAAGGAATGGGTCAGGACCTTGCCGACATTGGAAGCCATGAGTGTCAGCAGTCTGTATTCTATGGCAGTCAGATGTACTTCGGTTCCCGCGACAGTGACAGTGCGGGAAGCATAATCGATGACCAGATCCCCGTTGGTAAAGACGGGGCTTTTTTCACCCTTGCTCGCAATATATTGCATCCTGCGCATGGCCGCGCGGATGCGGGCCAGGAGTTCTTCAATGGAAAAAGGCTTGGTCAGGTAATCGTCGGCCCCGCTGTCAAGAGCCAGGATCTTGTCGCTGTCCTCTCCGCGGGCACTGATGATGATAATGATGGCGGAGGACCAGGAACGTATTGTGCGGATGACCTCAATGCCGTCGATGTCCGGAAGACCCAGATCCAGCAGGATCAAGCCTGGGTGATGGGAAGCGCACAGTGAAACTGCCTCGTTTCCGGTAGAAGCTGCAATGTAGGAGTAATGATTGATCTTCAGTGTAGTTGTGATCAGGTTCAGGACGGAGCGGTCGTCCTCCACAACAAGGATTTTCATGTCATCCATATCAAAGAACCTTCCTAATTGATCGTTAATGTCATCCTTCCGGTTATTCTTCATCGCGCAAGACGCGCGGGCGAGTCTTGAATTTCAATCGTCCTGTCATCGGGATTCTTCAGGATTCATCAGAATTTACCGGGATTTTTCAGCATTCGTCAGGATCCGCCGGCTGCATTTCCGCAGAATCCAGATTTGCCGCGGGTAGGCGGAAGCGGAAGAGGGCGCCTGCCGGTTCGTTGTCCTGGACCTCTATGCTGCCGCCGTGGGCATGAATGATCTGGGCGCACAGGTTCAGGCCGATCCCCATGGACCGGTAACTGTCGGTCAGACTCTTTTTGCCATTGTAAAAAAGATCGAAGACATAGGGCTTGTCCTCATCGGAGATGCCGGGCCCCTTGTCGGCGACGTCCACGATGATCTGGTCCCCGGAGCGCTCCATGTGCACCCGGATCTCGGCGTCTGCGGGCGTATATTTTACGGCATTGTTCAGGAGATTGATCATGACCTGCATGATGAGCTTGGGCTCCATCTCGGCAAAAAAGATCTGGTCCTCGGAACCCTCTGTATCGAAGGCAATGGGACGGTTGTGGTGGGAGCTGACATGCCGCAGGCTCTGCTCAATGACATCCTCCATGTTTTCAATGGTCCTGCGGATGCCGATGCCGCTCTCCAGCCTGGTCATAGAGAGAATGTTCTCGAACTGGGCGTTGAGCCAGTCCGCGTCCTCCATGATATCCTCATAGATCTTGTCGCGGTCCTCGCGCGGCAGATCATCCTCGTAACTGCGCAGGCTGCAGGCATAGCCGTAGATGGATGTCAGCGGAGTGCGCAGATCATGGGAGATGGAGCGCAGGAGCCCGGCGCGCAGGCGCTCGTTTTCCGCGCGGATCTCGGCCGTCTGCTTTTCCCTGGCCATGCGCTCGTTTTCAAGCGCCATGGTGCACTCATGAATGATGGACAAAAGGATGGTATCCTGAAACTCCGTGAGCGGATGCCCTTCCATATCGATGCCGATCACGCCATAACGGGTCTCTCCCGAATAGACGCTCAGATACCGGCAGGAACAATCTCCGAACTGGGAGGTAAAGGCGCCGGAAGTCGTACTGTTGGAAAAAGTCCATCGCACCGCGCCCAGCTCTCTGTCCAGAAGAGCGGGAGAGAGGGTTTTTTCTCCTGCAGGAAAAAAAACAGGATCTGCTGCAGTGTCTGAACTGCCCCTGACAGCTTCAGGCGGATAGAACACGACTGCGCGGTTGAGCAGATGGACCAGCTGCATACAGGTGGTGCGGACGATGTCCTCTGAGTCCTCCGCGCTCTCCAGCTGGTTGGAAGTATCCAGCAGCACCTTGGCCTGATAGGCGTTCTCGGCGGAGACACGCGCTATATTTTTCATTCGAACGGCGACGGTGCCGGTGATCAGGGCGGCCACCACAGTGACGAGATAGGTCATCATATAGGCCGAATCGTACACCAGCAGTGTAAATCGGGGATCTATGAACAGGAAGTTGAAGAGGAGCACATACAGGATGGCGGCGAAAGTTCCGTAGATACGGCTGGAAGTCATGACGGACGCGATCAGCACGGCGAGGATATAGATCGTGATGATGTTCGAGTTGCTGAAGCGCGACATATAGAACCAGTAGGAGAGGAAGGTCGCCACAGCCATGACGGCGAGCACCAGAAACAGATCCTTCAGGTTCCAGTTGGGAGAGCCCGGCCGTCTCTGCCTCATATCCCTGGGATAAGAAGAGGATACAGGGTCGGGGACGATGTGGATATCCACCGTCGGCAGATAACTCAGCAGCTTTTCGTTGATCGCCGGCCTGGGCAGCAGGGTAAAAGAGGGCGGGCTGTATCCCACAAACAGATCCGTCACTTCTTCCCGGCGGGCATATTCGGCGATCGCCAGGGGAATATCCGCCCCCTGGATCGTGTGCACTTCAAAGCCAAAACTCCGGGCGTACTGGATATTTTCACGGAGCAGGGAATCTTCCTCAGCCTCGCGGCCGGTGCTGCCTACATAGAGGGCAATCGGGGCGGGGCCGTCTGCAGGAGATGAAGAAGATGCAGAAGACGGCGGAAGGGGAAAAGCCATCCTGGCCGCCGTGCGGATGACCCGCTTTGTGCTGGGAGAAGGAGACAGGCAGACCATAACAGAAGGGCGGGTAGCATTGCTGCTCTTACCGCCCGTCTCTTCCATATTGTGATTGTGCCTGACCGGAGAATGTAACATACCGACCTCTGTCTCTTCTGCTGATGGAATCCCTCGTTACGGCTCAGGCTTACCATTCAAACCTGTCAAAATTCAAACCTGCCAAAACTCAACCTGTCATAATTCAAACCTGTCAATCCTATGCAAAAACGCCCCTGTTTTTTGTGCCGGTCCCCACAGGAAACCCTGTCTGCCTCAGTCCTGCTGGCTTTTCCGATGCCTGTAGGAATTGGCCGTTGGAATGTCTCTGGAAAAATCCTTCCTGGAATGATCTTCCTCTTCAGACTCCTCCTGTTTATTCCTGAACATGGTAAAAAAAACATTGGCTTCGGTAGAATCCTGATCACTGATCGCCTTGCCGCGTCCGCTCTTTTTTTCGGAACCGCGTCCGGTTTTTTTGTCCGAATAGCGGCGAATTGCCTTCGCAACCATATAATACACCAATACGCCGTATAAAGCGAATCCGAGTACAACGAGAATGTTCTCTGTAACTAATGTGAAAAAACTGCTCATCATCTATACCTCTGTCAAACATGCCGGACTACATACACCTTCACATTTCAAACATGCCTGCATTACAAACATGTTCATATTTCAAACATGCTTACATTTCTGACATCATGCAAAGTGCCGTTGTGCCGGGAAAGCCAGGGAAGCCGGGAAAAACGCAGGATGACATTTTCCGCAGATCTCACAGGATCTTCTGAATATGCTCGGATTTCCCCAGGACCATCATGGTCTGCCCGCTGTGCAGCACAGTGTTGTAGCGGACATCCATGTCGATTTCCGGGGGCTTCTGATTACCTGCCGCATTATTCGGAGAAATCAAATTGTTGTAGGGATCACGCACCCCCAGGATATTGATATGATATTTTCTTCGAACGTCGAGTTCATCGATCCGCTTCCCGCTCCAGCGCTCAGGCACTTTGATCTCATAGACGCCGTATCCGTCAGACAGATCCACATAATTGGAAATGCTGTCAGAACTGAACCGGATCGCTGTCCAGAAGCCCAGCTCCCTCTCCGGGAAGACCACATAGGAGGCACCGTTGCGCAAAAGGAACTTCTCCTGGCGGTGGCTTGTGGCCCGGGCAATGATCTTTTTTGCGCCCAGCTCATCCAGCGTGAAGGTTGTCTGCAGAGAACTGAGAAAATCATCGCCGATGGCGACAATGCAGAAATCATACAGATTGACACCCAGCGTATTCATAAAGGCCTTATCCGTGCTGTCGCCGATCCGGGCGTCGGACACG
Organism: Lachnospiraceae bacterium UBA4380; assembly: GCA_002390025.1. Lineage (GTDB taxonomy): Bacteria > Bacillota > Clostridia > Lachnospirales > Lachnospiraceae > CAG-791. The sequence continues at coordinate 3,969 of DGRU01000059.1, read as the reverse complement.
AAAGGCATGATCTGGTTGATCAGCTCTTCACGCATATCCACGACCATGACATCATGCCCCAGTTCGTACAGCTTCTGGGCACTGTAGCGGCCGAATCTTCCTGCACCGATGATCAGTATGCTCTTTGCCATTTTTTTACCCCCGCTATGCCCTTCAACGCGCAATATCCCTGATCTGCCTGCAGCCGTGGGATATGCCCGTATAAAGAGAAACTCGCTTCACAACAATAATAGATTTACCCGACAGATTAACCGGTCAGCTTTTACCGACAGGATTAACTGAAAAAATTAACTGAGAAAATTAACTGAGAGAATTACCCCATACTTACAACCTGCATTTTTACCCGACATATACTTTTTCTACAGGCAGAAGTCCCGGATTCCCCCTCACCGAGGCGGCAAAAGAATATCCCAGGGTCAGTCCGCCGACACGCCCGAAAAACATAAATACGATCAGGATCATCCTGGACAGGACGGAGAGGCCGGGCGTGATCCCGGTCGTCAGACCCACGGTTCCAAGTGCCGAAGCACATTCGAACAGGGAGGTGATGATGGGAAAACCTTCTGTGGAGGACATGAGAATGGACCCGCCGAGCAGAAGAAAAATATAGAGTGTCAGGAGCGCCATGGCATTCTGGATCGCATCCTTCTCGATCCGCCTCCTGAAGCAATTGACCTGCTCCTGGCGCCTCAGAAATGTAGCGGAGGCCAGGAAGAGGACCGCCATGGTCGTGACCTTCATGCCGCCGGCCGTCGAGCCCGGCGCGCCGCCCACTATCATCAACATGACAGTGATGAGCAGACCGCTCTCACTCATCTGCCCGTAATCGGCCGTGTTGAAGCCCGCTGTGCGCGGCGTCACACTTTGAAAGAGCGAGAGGAGAATGCGCTCATTCCAGGGGTATCCCTTAAATTCCACAAAGAAAAAATAAAGGGCGGGGAGCAGAATGAGCGCTGCAGTTGATACCAGAATCATTTTGGTCTGCAGACGCAGCCTCTTAAAACGGAAACGGTTGTTGATCAGGTCGCTCCATGTCAGAAATCCCAGACCGCCCAGGATGATCAGCAGCATAATGACCACATTGACCGCCACATTGGAAGCATAGGCTGTCAGCGAGGAGAACTGAGCCTGCTCCCCCATCAGATCAAATCCCGCATTGCAGAATCCGGAAATCGAATGGAAGACCGCAAACCCAAGCCCCTTCACAAAGCCGAACTGCCCTGCAAAGACAGGCAGCAGACATAAGGCACCGATTCCCTCGATGCAGAAGGTTCCCGCTATGAGGAACTTCATAAAGTTCAGCACAGATCCGAGCTCCGGCGCCGAGACCGCATCCTGGACCGCCAGCCGGGGCATCAGACCGATCTGTGCCCCTGTCAGCGTGATGACGGCGGCTGCCATGGTCACCACTCCCAGACCGCCGACCTGGATCAGGATCAGAAGCACGACCCTTCCGAACATAGTCCACTTTGTCGCTGTATCAAAGACAACAAGACCTGTCACACAGGCCGCCGACGTGGATGTAAATAATGCATTTAAAAAACTGACCGGCTCATCCCCCTTTGAGGCAAAGGGCAGACAGAGCATGACCGCTCCGGCCAGAATCATCATAATAAAGCTCACCAGGATCATCCGAAAGGATGTCAGATGCCCCCTGATCGCGTTCCGCGCCTTTGCCATACCGACCTCCTGTCAACACTGCCGCAGCCGCCTTTCTTCTGCGGCTCCCAAGATGCTACCATTATCCCTGCAACCGCATAAAAACGGGATTAAGAAAGACCGCCTGACATTAAAATTGCATTAAAAATGAGTCACGAGGGACGGTTCCGCTTGACTCATTTTTTATGCCGCTTTTTAGACTGATGAGTCAGGAGGAACCGTCCCTCGTGACTCATCATACTTAAAAAACGGCATGAAAAAAGAGCGGAAGCCCTCTCTGCAGGAGATGAGGCTTTCGCTCTGATCAGTTTACAGTATTTTATTCTGTTTAGCCGGTAAAATATTGCCGGTAAAATAATTGCCAGTAAAAAAATTGCCGGAAAACAATTGCCTTTAACATGCAAGCGGGTCCTGAATCCCGTTCATACTCAGCTGCTGCAGAATCCCGAACCGGCCCTCCATCACCGGACGAAAACCCTTCCAGTTTCTGCATCGCCGGATGAAAACCCCGGCAGTTCCGGCATTACCAGTCGGAATCCCAGTCCGTATCTCCCGAATCCCAGTCAGAGGAGTCCCAGTCGCTGTCACTGTCATCACTGCTGCGGGATTCCTCCCAGTCGGAGTAGTAGTCGGTGTCCTCAAAATTCGTCGTATTGGAGTTGTAATCATAATAGGACGAATCGTAGTAATCATCCGCGTTTTCCGCCAGATCTTCCGGGACAGAAGAGGCGGGATACCAGTCTGTCAGAGTATCATCATAATAGTACCAGGTGTCATCCAGACTGTAATAGTGCTGATTATTGTAGTGGTAATACCCGTTATTATGCTTGTTCCCGGAAAAGAAGAAGGCGGAGACACCCATCACAACGACGAGCCCCATAGTAATGCCTTTGATCAGCCCGGCTGTCTGCTGGCGCTTGACGGACTTGACAGCATTCGCCTTCTGGCGCTCCACGTGGTGGGCCTTCTGGTTGAGGATCTCATCCTGCAGGCGCTCGTAGAGCTCGTTGACCGCGTAGGCCTCGTCAACACCGCGGTAGCGCACTGCGCGCTCCCCGTTGGCCTTGTTTTTGTAGACGACAAATTCGCCCTTGTCATCCTTGTAGATGCCGAATGCCCGGGGCTCTTTATAATCCTCACCTACAAAAAAGCGCGTTCTCTCGGGCGTAAGGCCGTTTTCTTCACAATAGGCCGTCAGCTCTTCAATCGTTTTGGGAATCGCGTCGGAAGTCCGGTGGATATGGTCGTTCGGCGCCCCGCAGTTGGGACACTTCTCAGCCGAATCATCAAAATACTGTCCGCAATAGGAACACTTTACTTTCATTTTTCTGCCTCACAATGATTGTCTGAATCCATTGAAAACCGCAGTGTTCATATACTGTCACTACAAAATACTCCTGAATACGTTCTTTTTCAAGTCCCATTTTATGAGGTGTATTTCAGGCATGCGGGGGAAGTTTCCGGGACACGTGGGACATTTCTCATTCTTTGCGGCCTGGTACCTTGACGGACAGACGTTTCCGGCACATGTGGGACATTCAGAACCGTCCCGCGTGTCCCACATTCCCGTGTAGTATTTTTCTCACCAGTCTCATTTCTCAATTATCGGGGTCCGCGATATGCAGAGTGAAATAATCCTTGTCAAAATCGATAGCGCCCTCATTTTTCAAAGCAGAGAGCTCCCTGGACATAGCGCTGCGATTGATGCACAGATATTCCGCCATTTCCGTGCGCCGCAGGGGCAGGCGGAAGTTGGATTTTCCCTGTCGCCGTGCCTCCATGGACAGATAGGTGAGGATCTTCTCCCGAACGGACCCCTGGGAGGAGACTTCAATACGTTCCATCAGCCTGCGGTTTTTCGCACCGATCATGGCAAACATATTCTTGGAAAGCTGGTGATGAAAAGGGCAGGAATTGGTGCAGGGGTGCAGGATCCTTGCCGCGGGCAGGAAGAGGATCAGGGAGGAGGAGGCTGTGACAAAGGAGACTCCCGCACGTTCGGGGGCGATATCGCAGAAGGAGAAGGACTCCCCGAAAACGTCCCCCTTTTTCATATAGGAAAGCAGGGTGCGGTTTCCCCAGATGTCTTCTTTGTACATATTTACGCTGCCCTCAATGACTGTTCCCACGTTTCCGGCCAGATCCCCATCCAGCCGGATGCGGCAGTCTTTCGTGTATTCGCGGATGCGGCAGCCCAGACAGTCGAAGAGCAGGGTACAGTCTGACGGGCTGATTTCATCGAAGAGAGGCAGGGTGGAAATATCGGTAATATGCGCTTTGGGCATGGCGGCATCCTTTCTAAACGGCAGC
>DGRU01000041.1:2111-15936 GCA_002390025.1 Lachnospiraceae bacterium UBA4380 | reverse complement strand
CGCCCGCAGGATCATGATCTGCGCGTCGGAGGATGTGGGAAATGCGGATCCGCAGGCAATCACGGTCGCAGTCTCCTGTTCTCTGGCCTGTGAGAGGATCGGCCTGCCTGAGGCACAGATCATCCTGTCCCAGGCGGCCTCCTATGTGGCGAGTGCGCCCAAGAGCAATGCGGCGGCAAACGCGATTTTTGCGGCAAAGGAACTGGTGAGGGAGAAGGGAAATCTTCCTGTCCCTCCCTATCTGCAGGATTCCCATTACGGGGGCGCGGAAAAGCTCGGCCGGGGGATCGGCTACCAGTATGCCCATCTCTATCGGGAACACTACAGCGGACAGCCCTGCCTTCCGGAAGGTATCAGAGGCGCAAGGCTGTATGAGCCCGGGGAAATCGGATACGAACAGCAGATCCGGGAGCGCCTCTACCGCCTGACGGGGGATGAGCGCTACCGCAGGCCGGAAGAGCTGCTGGACCGTGAGCAGTGACAGGTGCGCAGAGATGCGCCGGGCTGTGAGCAGTGACAGGTGCGCAGAGATGCGCCGGGCTGTGAGCAGTGACAGGTGCGCAGAGTTTGTTGGACTGTGAGCAGTGACAGGTGCGCAGAGTTTGCCGGACTGTGAGCTGTGACAGGTGCGCAGAGAGCTACCGGGCTGTGTGCAATGACAGGTGCAGGGGCAGGAAAACTGGAATACAATACTGCCTGCCCCATACGAAGTGAGCCGTGGCGGATGATCCGTCGGGGGGTGGCATTATGATGGATACGGTATTTACCGTCTATAAACTGATTATCCTGTATATGCTTGACCGCGCGGAAGGGGATGTCACGCAGGGAATGCTCTCATCCTTTCTCCTGGAGTGCGGCTATGCCAATTTTGTCTCTCTTGCCGAGAGTTATGACCAGCTCGAGAAGCAGGGGCTGGTCCGCATTGTCATGCGCGGAGACAAGAAATTTCTGCATCTGACAGAGGCGGGGGAACAGGCTCTGGGCTTTTTCGGCGGACAGCTCAGCTCCCAGATTCGCAGTCAGGCAGACGCCTGGCTCATCGAAAACGGACGCCAGATCCGCGAGGACAGGGAAGTGAGTGCTGTGTACGAGAAAATGACCTCCGGCGTGTACGAAGTCCGCATGTCGGTAAAGGAGAAGGATGTCACGATCCTGGAAGTGAAAATATCCGTCCCGGATGCCGCATCGGCGGAGAAAATAGCGGGCAGATGGAAGGAAAAAAACGCAGACATCTACCGATACCTGATTGAAAATATGTTTTAACTGGTCTATAATGCTCTAAAGTACATCATCAAAAGGACAGGATGGATTTTTCCTGCCGAATCTTTGATCAAATCATACGTATGCCGTGCAGCTGCCTGCATATCCGAGAATGCTGTTGAAGATCGGCCCGGTCTGCCGCTGGATCAGAACAAATCTGCGGCAGGAAGCCGGTGCGGATCGGAAGGGATCACGGGGGTTGGCGCGACTTGTCAGTTTATTTCATCAATCGGCATAGATTTCCGTATTTTTCGCAATTTTTTTCAGATACTTTTTTGTGTGCCTGTGCGGCGCTGTGCGCTGCGGGCACAAGTACATTTTTCAGATGAACACCTTTTGAGACGATGAATATCCGGTTTTATTTTCGGACGATCTGAATATCAGATTGGCCTGTTTTATGCTGTCATTTCAAGCCGTCCCGCGCAAGTTCTTCGCGCAAGTTCTTTTTTTGCTGCACAGAATGTGTTTTTTGGGGATTTCAACAGCATAACTGCCCGGGGTCCGAATACCGATTTATGTATTTTTATACGCAGATGGAAGCAGGAGAAGGCTGATCCCGGCGCCTGCCCGTCTTCCGGACTGTGACGATCATATATTTGGAGGAAGAGAATGACAAGAGAACGTTATGAGTCCATCTCGCTGCATGATCTGAGGGAAATTGCCAAGAACAGAGGAATGCGGAGAATTTCAACGCTCAAAAAAGCAGATCTGATCGATGCCATGCTGAAAAAAGATGAGGAGGAGGCGATCATCCTCCGCAAGGAGAAGATACAGAGCCGGCAGGAGGCTGCATCGGAACAGGAGAGCCGTGCCGATGGTGACCGGCAGGGCCGGCAGGATTCCGGCACAGCTGCAGCTGAGACAGGCCAGTCCCGGCAGAGAGGTCAGGGACAGCAGCGCGGACGTCAGAGCACCGGTTCCTACAGCCAGGGGAACGCAGCCGGCCGGAGACAGTCCGGCCGCACCCGCAGAGATGACCGCGCAAACGGCCAGAATAACCGTCAGACGCAGGACCGAACCAGAACGGCTGCATCGCAGTACCAGGAGCGGAGCGCAAGAGAGCAGAACCAGGAGCGCGGCACAAGGGACCAGCACCAGGAGCGCAGCGCAAGAGACCAGTATCAGCAGCGCCGCGACAACCAGCCTGAGCCCGCAAAGGAATCCGGGACATCCGAAAATATCTATAAAGAGACTTCTGCAGAGAAAACAGCCGCCATGGTCCGTGAGCCGGATACAGATTACCGGAGCACGCAGGTCTTCCGTGAGGGGGAACTCCCCGGACAGGGAATCCAGCAGGCGGCAGTACAGACACAGGCAGACCAGCCTGCTGTTCAGGAAGGACAGCAGGAGCAGGCAGGCACCAGGCTTTCCAGATTCTATCAGCCGGGACGCCCGGACACACCGGTCCTCCGCAAGGATGAACTCAATGCGGAGCTGGACAGCGGCCAGATGGCAAACGGCATTCTGGAGGTCATGCAGGACGGATTCGGATTTATCCGCTGCGCCAACTACATGCCGGGCGAAAATGATATCTACGTGGCACCCAGCCAGATCCGCCGCTTCGGGCTCAAGACCGGCGACATTATCGTCGGAAATATCCGCGTGCGGACACAGGGTGAGAAATTCAGCGCACTCCTCTATGTCAAGAGTGTCAACGGATTTTCGCCCGAGGAGGCGACCCGCCGCTACAATTTTGAAGATATGACACCCGTTTTTCCGGATGAGAGGATCCGCCTTGAGCGTTCCGGCGGGAGCGTATCCATGCGGATCATGGATCTGATGAGCCCTGTGGGCAAGGGACAGCGCGGCATGATCGTGTCTCCTCCCAAAGCCGGCAAGACGACCCTGATCAAAGAAGTTGCCCGCTCCGTCAAATACAATAATCCGGAGATTCATCTGATCGTCCTGCTGATCGATGAGCGCCCCGAGGAGGTCACGGATATCCGCGAGGCCATTGAAGGCCCCAACGCGGAGGTCATCTACTCCACATTTGATGAACTGCCCGAGCACCACAAGAGAGTGTCCGAAATGGCGATTGAGCGGGCCAGACGTCTCGTCGAGCACAAAAAGGATGTCATGATCCTGCTCGATTCCATCACCCGTCTGACCAGAGCCTACAATATCACGGAGCCCTCCAGCGGCCGCACACTCTCGGGCGGCCTGGATCCCGCGGCCCTTCATATGCCCAAGCGTTTCTTCGGCGCTGCCAGAAACATGCGCGAGGGCGGAAGCCTGACGATTCTGGCCACTGCCCTGATCGAGACCGGCAGCAAGATGGATGACATTGTCTTTGAGGAGTTCAAGGGCACCGGCAACATGGAACTGGTGCTTGACCGCCGCCTGTCGGAACGCCGTATTTTCCCCGCCATCGATATTGTCCGCTCAGGCACACGCAGAGATGACCTCTTACTGACGCCTGACGAACAGAGCGCCATGGGCATTGTCCGCCGCGCCTTTAACGGGCTCAGTGCCGAACAGGCTGTGACACAGGCGCTGGATCTGTTTTCCAGGACCCGCACGAACGGAGAATTCGTCAATATGGTCCGCAAGATTCAGTGGGGAAGCGCTCCGGAAAGGCAGCAGCAGTAGCCGTTTTTCTCAACCACAGCCCGGAAAAGAAAAAGAAATGACGGCAAAATAACAAAAATATTGACGTAATTCAAAAATAGTAAGATGATGTAGGGGCGGGGGCGTATCATTTTGTGTATATGAAACTGCCCCCGTCTATCCGGAATTACAATTATTACTATTTTTCAGGAGGAAATGCCATGAAACGATCCTGCGGTGTCCTGCTTCCGGTCGCCAGTCTTCCTTCCAGATACGGAATCGGCTGTTTTTCTACGGAAGCGTATCGTTTCGTTGACTTTCTTGAGGAATCCGGTCAGACCTGGTGGCAGATCCTTCCTCTCGGTCAGACGGGATACGGAGATTCACCCTATCAATCCTTTTCCACATTTGCGGGAAATCCGTATTTTATCGATCTTGAGCAGCTGATCGGTGCGGGGTATATCACCAGGGAAGAGACAGACCTCTATGATTTCGGCAGCAATCCTTCCTATGTTGATTACAACAGGATCTATCAGGTCCGCTATCTTCTCCTGCATCACGCTTATGAAAACAGTCCCTATGCCCTTCATCCCAATGAAAGATGGTCGGATGCGTCACACAACCGTGACCGCTATGCATTTGAGACTTATATAACGAGCAACAATGAGTGGCTGGAGGATTACGCCCTCTACAGTGCCCTCAAGGGCCGTTTTGAGAACGCGGCCTGGACGGAATGGGATGAGGACATCCGGCTGCGCAGATCCGAAGCCATGCAGAAATGGCGTCTGGAACTGAAAAATGAGATCAGGTTCTATTGCTTTCTGCAGTATATGTTCTTCCGTCAGTGGAAGGCAGTAAAGGAATACGCGGCGAAAAAGGGGATCAGCATCCTCGGCGATCTGCCCATTTATGTTGCACTTGACAGTGCTGACACCTGGAGCCACCCGGAACTCTTTAAGCTGGATGAGACAGGCCGGCCCTCCGTGGTCGCGGGCTGCCCGCCGGATGCATTCTCGGCAACCGGTCAGCTGTGGGGAAATCCGATCTACGACTGGGAGAAGCACAGAGAAGAGGGATATGTCTGGTGGAAATCCCGGATGGAACACGCCTTCTTTTTCTATGACGCTGTCAGGATCGACCACTTCCGCGGCTTCGAGTCCTATTATGAGATCCCTGCTTCAGAGGATACAGCCATGAACGGCACCTGGGTAAAGGGACCCGGCATGGAACTCTTTGACGCACTCAGGGATGTGATCGGAGACCGCCAGGTCATAGCGGAGGATCTGGGCTTCCTTACACCGGAGGTACACGAGCTTCTGGAAAAAACTGGATATCCCGGCATGAAGGTTCTGCAGTTTGCCTTTGATGCAAAATCCGACAGTGACTATCAGCCGCACAACTTTACCCGCAATTGTGTTGTCTACACGGGGACCCATGACAATGATACTTCCCGCGGGTGGATTGAGAATACAGAAGCAGATGTGAGGGAATATGCCCTGCGGTATCTGGGCGTCTCTTCGAAGGAAGATGCAGTGGAGGCGATGATCCGCACTGCTATGATGAGTGTTTCCGACACCTGCATCATTCCCCTGCAGGATTACCTGAACCTGGGGAGCGAGGCCAGGATCAACACACCCTCCACACTCGGAGATAACTGGAAATGGCGCGTGCGCTCAGACGTATTCACCAAAAAACTGTCTGAAAAGCTCCTGAATTATGCCAGGATCTACGCCCGCTGACAGCCGCCCATCTCGTACCGGCTTCACTGATCTCGTGCCGGTTCCAATTGCAGGACAAGGCACAGGAATGTTTATACGATCTACATAGTCTGGTTTATCCATGACATGACAAAAGCCTCCGCGCTGCAGCGCGGGGGCTTTTCCTGTTTTTTGACAATCCTGAAATCACATCCGGCTGCCGGGAATCTTCGGAGATCAGCTGTAGAGGACGTTCTCCCCCAGTGCGCGGGCCGTGTCTTCTCCCAGATAGTGGGCGACAATGGCCAGGCCGAAGGGGATGGCGGTTCCCATGGCGCGGCTGGTGATGATATTGCCGCTGACGACAACTTTGTCGTGTTTGAGGATCGCGCCGCTCTCTTTGAGAAGCTCATCGCGGGTGGGATTGCAGGTGGCGGGAATGCCCTTTAAGAGGCCCAGCTCCGCGAAAATGCCGGGAGCTGCGCAGATTGCGGCAATCTGTTTTCCCTTTTTATAAAAAGAGACGACCTCTTCCATGAGCTTTTGGCAGGCGCGCAGATTGGGAGTGCCGGGCACGCCCCCGGGAAGGATGAGCATATCATACTCGTCGAAATTCAGCTCTGCGATGGTGGTGTCCGTGCGGAAAGTGACCTCGTGGGAAGAAGTGACCTCGGGAGTGCCGTTGATGGAGACCTTTGTGCAGGGGATTCCTGCGCGGTAGAGCAGGTCTACGACGGTGAGACCTTCAATCTCTTCACAGCCGTCAGCAAAAAAAATGGCGGTTTTCAGATCGGTTTTTGCTTCAAACATAAATACTCCTTTCCCTTGTGCAGGTCATCCTGTCCCTGCCGTACACAGGGTTGATCAGTGCTCATTTTCTACTCTATTGTACAGCATCCGGCAGGGTACGTCTAATGGAAATGAAAAAGGCCGATGATTGTGTAAAAAACAGTGGTTATTTGGCTCTTTGTTTGATACAATATTGACAAACCGTGAGGTAGCTTTTTCTGCGGTTAGGCAGACCGGCGCGGAATAAGGTGGTTTCGCGCAAGTCAACAATGGAACTGGCAGGGGGCAGAGTTTTTCAGGAGGAAATGAGTATGGTAACCAATGATGCTACATTAGTTCGACTTAAACATAGTATTATGGAAAAAGTGGCCGGACTTGCATGGGAAGACAATATTAATGAGGAGTCTCTCAAACAGCTCTCTATGGAGATCAGTCCGGGACCTGTTGCAACTTATAGATGTTGCGTGTATAAGGAGAGAGAGGTCTCCAAGCAGAGAATCCGCCTTTCCCTGGCACTGAATCCGGATCCGAACAGCGATTCCAAGAATATTGTCCAGGTTATCCGCCCTGCATGTGAGGAGTGTCCTCTGGCAGCCTATACCGTAACGGACAACTGCCGTCTGTGTATGGGTAAAGCCTGCATCAACTCCTGCCGTTTCGGCGCGATCTCCATCGGCGAACACAGGACCAGGATCGATCCCTCCAAGTGTAAAGAGTGCGGTATGTGCGCAAATGCCTGCCCTTACGGCGCGATCGCGCATCTGGTGCGTCCCTGCAAGCGTGCCTGCCCTGTCGGCGCTCTTCAGTACGATGAGTTCGGCATCTGCAATATCGATGAGTCCAAGTGCATCCAGTGCGGCCACTGCATCCATGCATGCCCCTTCGGTGCGATCGGATCCAAGACCTATCTGGTTGATATCATCCGCCACATCAAGGCCGGCGATGAGGTCATCGCCATGGTTGCTCCCGCTACAGAGGGACAGTTCGGCCAGGATATCACCATGCTCTCCATCAAGAATGCCTTCCTGGAAATGGGCTTCGCGGATATGGTCGAAGTCGGTCTGGGCGGCGATATGACGGCTGCTTATGAGTCCCTTGAGTGGACGGAAGCGGCGCACGAAGGCAAGAAGATGACAACCTCCTGCTGCCCTGCTTTCATCAACATGCAGCGTCAGCACTTCCCCAAGGTATTCCAGGAGAACGTCTCCAGCATTGTTTCCCCGATGTGCGCGATCTCCCGCTATCTCAAGAAGACACATCCGGGCTGCATCACTGTCTTCCTCGGACCCTGCATCGCCAAGAAATCCGAAGCAGCGGATGAGACCATTCCGGATAACGCCGATTATGTCATCACCTACGGTGAGTTCCGCGCGCTGATGCGCTCCAGGGGCGTCGAGGTCAAACCGGCCGACAACTCCTATCAGGAATCCTCCGTATGGGGCAAGCGCTTCGCACAGTCCGGCGGCGTTGCCAAGGCGGTTCTCGAGTGCATGCAGGAGCGCGGCGAGGACACCTCCGGTATCAAGCTTGTCCAGGTCGCGGGCGGCGATGCCTGCAAGAAGACCCTGACACTGCTCAAGGCCGGCAGACTTCCCGAAGATTTCGTCGAGGGCATGATCTGCGAGGGCGGCTGCGTAGGCGGACCTTCCAGGCACAGAACCGAGATGGAGATCAAGCGCGCGCGTGAAGGTCTCATCAAGCAGGCTGACGGACGTAAGGTTCTTGCAAACCTCAAGGATTATCCTATGGACAAATTCTCCATGTACCGCGACGGCCACATGGATGAGGAATGCATTCTGAAATAATCTTCAGCAGCGCAGGCTGCATACAGGACTTTTCTGCAGGGCGGGGACTATTCCCCGCCCTGTTTTTTCGTCTATTTTGCCCGCGCACAGGAAAGCACAATCAATGTCACTCAGCGGCCGCGCCCGGCCTCAGCCGGTCATTGGTCATGAACCGGTGCTTCAGAGCTAATAAAATGCCTGCTTTTACTATTTTTTTGTTGGAAATGGACTGGCACTTGTGCTATAATGCAATGTACTTGTGTAAATGTGGCTGTTCACGCCGTGAACCGGCTGCATTTGCGTTCGCCGATTCTGACAATGCGGAGCATTGTGATCGCTGCGCGATTGGGCGAACGCCTTTTAGTCCGGATCTTCACGCACGGAAATGTGCGGGTCTGTCCCGGACAATGTGCAGCGTATAGAGATACTGTAAAACTTGTTTGGAGGTCTAGGTAACAATGAGTGTAAGTGTTGAAAAACTTGAAAACAGCATGGTAAAGCTCACAATCGAAGTGAGCGCCGAGGATTTTGATAAAGCGATCAACAAGGTCTACAACCGCCAGAAGGGTAGAATGAATGTCCCCGGATTCCGCAAGGGCAAAACTCCCCGGAAGGTACTTGAGAAGATGTATGGCGCAGCCATTTTTTATGAGGATGCGGCAAATGACTGCATCAACAGCTCTTATCCTGATGCCGCAAAAGAGAGCGGAGAGGAGATCGTCTCCAATCCCGAGATCAATGTGACACAGATCGAGGCCGGCAAGCCTTTTATCTATACTGCGGAAGTGGCAGTCAAGCCCCCTGTAAGCCTTGGCAAGTACAAGGGTGTCGAGGTTGAGAAGCAGGAGATCACTGTTTTTGATGAAGAAGTGGATGCCGAGATCCGCAAGGAGCAGGAGAAGAACGCTTCCAAGACTGAGATCACAGACCGTCCCGTCAAGGACGGCGATGATATCGTTCTTGATTTCGAAGGATTCTGTGACGGAGTCGCTTTCGAGGGCGGCAAGGGCACAGATTATCCTCTGACAATCGGTTCCGGTTCCTTTATCCCCGGTTTTGAGGAGCAGCTGGTCGGCGCCAGCATCGGCGAAGAGATGGAAGTCAACGTAACCTTCCCCGAGAATTACCAGGCTGACGATCTGGCAGGCAAGGATGCAATGTTCAAGTGCACTGTCAAGAAGATCACCGAGAAGGTCCTTCCCGAGCTGGATGATGAGTTCGCTGACGAAGTCTCCGAGTTCTCCACCCTTGCCGAGTACAAAGAGGATGTCCGCAAGAACATCAAAGAGCGCAAAGAGCGCACCGCTCAGACCGTGAAGGAAAACCAGGCGGTCGAGAAGGTCATCGCGGATGCTCACGTTGAGATCCCCGCAGCTATGCTCCGCACCCAGCAGGAGCAGCTGGCAGGTGAGCTCGAGCAGCAGGTCATGTCCCAGGGCATGAAATTTGAGGATTACCTCAAGTATGCGCAGACAACCAGAGAGCAGCTCATTGACAATATGAAGGAAGAGGCCGAGCGCCGCATCATGTACCGTCTGGTCATGGAGCAGGTTGCAAAGGAAGAGAATATTGTCGCCACCGAAGAGGATTTCGAGGCTGAACTGCAGAAGATGGCCGATGCATACCGCATGGATGTCGAGACCATCAAGAAGTACTTCGTCGAGCGCAAAGAGAGCATGATGGATGATATCGCAGTCCAGAAGGCAATCACTTTCGTCGCCGACAATGCTGTCGAAGTGGAAAAGAAGGCCGAGGAAGAGAAGGCTGAATAATTTCTGAAAAACGACTGTATCTGCACTGTCTCCGTTTTTGCCTGTGCAGCAATGCCCGGGCCCATGGGAAGTATGTGCTGCCGTTCCGGAGGGACGGCATAACCGGAAATAAAAAACCTGTCCGCGGATCTTTTCCGCTGCAGGCAAAATCAGTGAATAATGATCGAAGGGTCGACAGAAACTCCGGCAGGCGCCAAACCGGCCGGAGTTTCAGCCGGGCCTTCGTATTCGCTTTATGAAAGGGAACAGCATGGCAAATTTTATCCCTTATGTAGTTGAACAGACCGGTATGGGAGAGCGCTCCTATGATATTTTTTCGCGTCTCCTGAAAGAACGCATCGTTTTCCTGGGAGACCAGGTCACAGATGCTTCGGCTGAGCTGATCATTGCCCAGATGCTCTTCCTCGAGGGAGAGGATCCGGAGAAGGACATCCAGTTCTATATCAACAGCCCCGGCGGCTCTGTCTCAGCAGGTATGGCTATTTATGATACAATGCACTTCGTAAAGTGCGATGTGTCCACGATCTGTGTCGGTATGGCGGCGAGTATGGGAGCTTTCCTTCTGGCAGGCGGTACAAAGGGCAAGAGATATTCTCTTCCCCACAGCGAGATCCTGATCCATCAGCCTCTTGGCGGCGCCGAGGGACAGGCATCCGATATCGCGATTCAGGCCGCACATATGGCCTTTACCAAGGACCGCCTGAGCAGACTGCTCTCCGAGAACACAGGACAGCCCTACGACAAAATCGTACTGGATACGGACCGTGACAACTGGATGACTCCCGAACAGGCTCTGGAATACGGCCTGATCGACCATATTTATACAACGCGCAAGGAAATTGAGCAGTAAGTCGGTACTTTAACAGTACAGTGAGGAATGTATGGCAGACAATAAGAGAATGTATCCCGGTATGCGCAGATGCTCCTTCTGCAACCGGACAGAGAACATGGTGAATCGTCTGATCTCCGGACCGGAGGGAATCTATATCTGTGACGAGTGTGTCACGATCTGTATGGATATTCTCGAGGAGTCGGAACGGGATGAGAACATGTCGCTCTCGACACTCGATACAGACGGCATCAAGCTCCTGAAACCTGCCCAGATCAAGCGGTTTCTGGACGAGTATGTCATCGGGCAGGAAGAGGCGAAAAAAGTCCTCGCCGTTGCTGTCTACAATCATTACAAGCGTGTTGTCCGCGCAAAGGAAGTCGAAGAAGACGATGAAGTCGAGCTGCAGAAGAGTAATATCCTCATGCTCGGCCCTACGGGTTCAGGCAAGACCTATCTGGCCCAGACACTCGCCAAAATCATCAATGTTCCCTTCGCCATCGCGGATGCCACGACGCTCACAGAGGCAGGTTATGTCGGCGAAGATGTCGAGAATATCCTTCTGAAGCTGATCCAGGCTGCGGATTACAATATTGAGCGCGCTCAGGTCGGAATTATCTATGTCGATGAAATCGACAAGATTTCCAAAAAAGGCGAAAATGTATCGATCACAAGGGATGTCTCCGGTGAAGGTGTTCAGCAGGCCCTCCTCAAGATCATTGAGGGCACAGTGGCCTCCGTGCCTCCCCAGGGCGGCCGCAAGCACCCCCAGCAGGAGCTGATCCAGATCGATACCAACAATATCCTGTTTATCTGCGGCGGTGCATTTTCCGGCCTGGACAAGATCATCAATAACCGCATGGACAAGAGATCCATGGGATTCCACGCGGCGATCGCCGAAAAAGAGGAAAAGAAGTTCGGCAATGTGATCAAGAATGTCCTTCCCGAGGACTTGACCAAGTTCGGCCTGATCCCCGAGTTCATCGGCCGTGTGCCCGTTGTGGTCACCCTGGACGAACTGGACAAGGAGGCTCTGGTCCGCATCCTCAAGGAGCCCAAAAACGCCATCCTCAAGCAGTATCAGAAGCTTTTCTCCTACGACAGAGTCAAGCTGGAGTACGAGGACGATGCTGTGGACGCAATTGCAGACAAGGCTCTGCAGCGCGGAACGGGCGCCCGCGGTCTCCGCTCTATCATGGAAAAGACGATGATGGATGTCATGTATGACATTCCTTCTGATGAGACCATCGTCTCCTGCGTGATCACAAAGGATTCTGTAGACGGAAAAGCGGAGCCCAGACTGGTGCACGGCGAAAAGCCCCCGCTTCCGGAGAAGAGAGAATCGAAAAAAAGCGAAAAATCCGACAGACAATACCGCAAACGCAAAGCTGTGCGCGCATAAGTATGCGATTTGTGGTATCCTATAAGAGATAGATTATGGTTATTAAAACAGTAAATCTTGCACTCGTCTGCGGGGTTACCAGCAAAATTCCGGCAGGTACTCTGCCGGAATTTGCATTTGCGGGAAGAAGCAATGTCGGAAAGTCGACATTGATCAACGGACTGATGAACCGCAAGGCCCTGGCACGTGTCAGTGCCCAGCCCGGCAAGACGCAGACGATCAACTATTATGAGATCAACGGGACATTCCACCTTGTTGACCTGCCCGGTTACGGATACGCAAAGGCCAATGTGAAGGTCAAAGAGCAGTGGGGCAAAATGATCGAAAACTATCTGCACACCAGCAGACAGCTCCGCACGGTCTTCCTGCTCCTTGATATCCGCCATGAGCCCACGGGACAGGACGTGATGATGTATGACTGGATCCTCCAGGCGGGCTTTACACCGGTCATCATTGCGACGAAGGCGGACAAGGTGAAGAGGAGCCAGATCCAGAAGCAGATCGCCCTCCTTCGCAGGACCCTGCGGGAGGAGAGCCACATGCAGGCCTCTGCGGCCGATGGACAGCCTCTGCGGATCATTCCCTGGTCCGGACAGACAAAGAGCGGACGGGAAGAGATTTACGCAGTACTGGACAGCTTCCTCGAAGACGGTCCGGTGCCCGGAGAGAAAGCGGCAGACCCTGAGCAGGGAGCCGGCGGGCAGCAGTCTGGCACAGAGGGTTCCGGTCAGTAATTGCGATTCTTCTTTCGGGGAAGGGAAGAACCGGCTTATCGAGCGGGCAGATGAAATAGATACACAAGGGGGTGGAACATGAGACAGTATTCCAACAGCAGAAAGATATATGCGCTCGGATCTCTCATTGCGGGCATCCTGCTTCTTCTGTGGCCTAAAAGCGCATTGAAGCTTGTGGCGTATGCAGTGGGACTGATCATTATGGCAGGCGGACTGGCTTCAATCATGTCTCAGTTCCGCGGCAGGAGGGGAAGATCAGTGTCGATCTGGAGTCTTCTGATCGGCATTGTGATCACTTTTGTGGGCGCCAGAATCTTTGTGAATCCTGAAAATTTCGCCTCGATCATTCCGTCTGCCGTCGGTTATCTCATTACTTTCAGCGGCATTATGAATCTTCTGGAGACATTTACCCTGTCCAGGGCACATTACAGGAAATGGTGGGTCTCCCTTCTGGCAGCGCTCATGACCATCGTCCTGGGACTGATCCTGATCAATCACGCCCTGGGTATTGCAGAGACCATGGTGAGGATAGGAGGTATTGCCCTTCTCTTCAACGGTGCCTCTGATCTGTGGATCAGCCGCCGTGTCGACCAGTACGCAGGCAGCAGGCGCAGGAACAGCCGCTCATCCGGAGGGAGCAGGAGCGCGAGAGCAGAAGGCGGCGGAACAGCCCGCTATGATACTTCCGGCCCCGAGATCATTGATGCGGATTCAGATGACTATCGGGAGCTGTAGAAGAGGATAGAAGACAATTGAGCATTGGAGAAATGCCTGGAGAGGGCGCAGGAGATAGTTCCTGTGCCCTTTTCTGATTTCGCGATGCACGGCATCGCTCACTGTGGAAGTCCCGGGAGAGCTCCGCTCTCCAGGCCTTACTCAAAATATGGCTTGCCTGCCTGGTGAGCAAGCTCACCGATCATGCAAGCTGATTTGTGGAAGTCCATCAGTGCTGTCTCCGGGATTGTTTTTTGTTCAGCTTCCACAGGTTCGCGATGCACGGCATCGCTCACT
>DGRU01000041.1:0-2080 GCA_002390025.1 Lachnospiraceae bacterium UBA4380 | reverse complement strand
TGAGCAAGCTCACCGATCATGCAAGCCATATTTTGAGTAAGCTGAACAAAAAACAAAAAACAAATTTATGTTGACATCTGGATTATATGTGTTATAGTTCTAATAGAACAAGATAAACAAAGCTTGTTCGGCCTTAGGTATGTTTTGGATAATAAGGTCATTTCCTTCATGATTTCACGAAAGGAGGTAATCCCATGAATATACAGAAATTTACACAGAAATCGATTGAAGCGATCAACCAGTGTGAGAAGCTGGCGTATGAATACGGGAATCAGCAGATAGAGCAGGAGCATCTGCTGTATAGTCTGCTGACTCTGGAGGACAGCCTGATCCTCAAGCTCATCGAGAAGATGGGAATCGATCCGGGGTCTTTTACCAATCGTGTCCACAGTGCCCTTGAGGGGCTCACAAAGGTCCAGGGGGGCGATTCCCGGGTCTATGTGGGCGGCGAGATGAACAAGGCGCTTCTGGGTGCCGAGAGCGAGGCAAAAGCCCTTGGCGACGAATATGTCAGTGTCGAGCATCTCTTCCTGTCCCTGATCAGGAACGCGGACCGCATTCTGAAGGGACTCTTCAAAGACTACGGGATCAACCGCGAGACCTTCCTCAAGGCGCTCTCCACAGTGCGCGGGAATCAGCGTGTGACCAGTGACAATCCCGAGGCGACCTATGATACCCTGGAGAAATACGGTGAGGAGCTTGTCTCCAAGGCCAAGGCGCAGAAGATGGATCCTGTCATCGGCAGGGATGCGGAGATCCGCAATGTGATCCGTATTCTGTCCAGAAAGACCAAGAACAATCCTGTCCTGATCGGCGAACCCGGCGTCGGCAAGACCGCTGTTGTCGAGGGTCTTGCCCAGAGAATCGCCCGCGGCGATGTTCCGGACGGGCTCAAGAACAAGAAGATTTTCTCCCTGAATATGGGCTCTCTTGTGGCGGGAGCCAAGTACAGAGGCGAGTTTGAGGAGAGGCTCAAGGCAGTCCTCGAAGACATCAAAGGGAGCGAAGGTGAGATTCTGCTCTTCATTGATGAGCTGCACACCATTGTGGGTGCGGGCAAATCCGAGGGCGCCATGGACGCAGGAAATATGCTCAAGCCCATGCTGGCCCGCGGCGAGCTCCACTGCATCGGTGCGACGACCCTCAAGGAGTACAGGCAGTACATCGAGAAGGACGCCGCTCTGGAACGCCGGTTCCAGCCTGTCCTGGTGGACGAGCCCACAGTCGAAGATACTATTTCCATCCTCCGAGGCCTCAAGGAACGCTACGAAGTCTATCACGGGGTAAAGATTCTCGACAATGCACTGGTCAGTGCAGCCGTGCTATCGAACCGTTATATTTCCGACCGTTTCCTGCCTGACAAGGCCATCGACCTTATGGACGAGGCGGCATCGAAGATCAGGACAGAGATCGACAGCATGCCGGCCGAACTCGACCAGATCAACAGAAAGATAATGCAGCTCGAGATCGAAAGACAGGCACTCTCGAAGGAAGAAGAGGGCGTCTCGGCGCAGCGTCTCGAAAAGATAGAGCAGGAGCTCGCTGAACTCCACGAGGAGAACGACTCGATGAGAGCCCAGTGGGAGAGCGAGAAGAACGCCATCACCGAAGTCAAACAGACGAAGGAAAAGATCGAAGAGGTCAAACTCCAGATCGAAAAGGCGGAGAGGGCTTATGACCTCGAAAAGCTCGCAGAGCTGAAATACGGAACTCTTCCGGAGCTCGAAAAGCAGCTCGCTGAAGATAAGGAAGAGGCGGCCGAGGCAAAGGAGAACAGGCTCCTCAAGGAAGAGGTCGACGACGAGGAGATCGCAGAGGTCATCTCCGCATGGACAGGAATACCGGTCAGCAAACTGGTAGAGACAGAAAGAGAAAAACTCCTGCATCTGCCTGACATCCTCCACGAAAGGGTCATCGGACAGGACGAGGCGGTCACAGCAGTCAGCGAGGCTATCCTCAGAGCGAGGGCAGGCCTGAAGGCTGAGAACAGACCGATAGGATCGTTCATCTTCCTCGGACCTACAGGCGTCGGCAAGACAGAGCTCGCGAAGGCGCTTTCCGAAGCACTGTTCGATACCGA
>DGRU01000139.1:19242-19374 GCA_002390025.1 Lachnospiraceae bacterium UBA4380 | reverse complement strand
ACCCGCACTGCTGGCGCTGCAACACACCCCTTCTGTACTATGCCCGCGAATCCTGGTTCATCGAGATGACCAAGGTCCGCGACGATCTGGTGCGCAACAACAAGGAAATCAACTGGATCCCCGCCAACATCG
>DGRU01000139.1:15055-19155 GCA_002390025.1 Lachnospiraceae bacterium UBA4380 | reverse complement strand
GAGAACATCCAGGACTGGGGTATCTCCAGAAACCGTTACTGGGGCACACCTCTCAACATCTGGGAATGCCCGGACTGCGGCAAGCAGATCAGTGTCGGCAGCCGCAAAGAGCTGGCCGAGTTGACCGGCGACCCTTCCGCCGAGCAGACCGAGCTTCACAGACCTTACGTGGACAACTATTTCATCAAGTGCAGCGAGTGCGGCGGACAGATGAAGCGCGTTCCCGAGGTCATCGACTGCTGGTTTGACTCCGGTGCCATGCCCTTTGCCCAGTACCACTATCCTTTTGAGAATAAAGAGCTCTTTGAAAAGAACTTCCCTGCCTCCTTCATCAGTGAGGCGGTGGACCAGACCCGCGGCTGGTTCTATTCCCTGCACGCGATCTCCACACTTCTTTTCAATAAGCCCGCCTACAAGAACGTCGTCGTTCTGGGTCTCGTCCTCGACAAGGACGGAGAGAAGATGTCCAAGTCCAAGGGCAACGCAGTGG
This sequence comes from Lachnospiraceae bacterium UBA4380, assembly GCA_002390025.1. Taxonomy (GTDB): domain Bacteria; phylum Bacillota; class Clostridia; order Lachnospirales; family Lachnospiraceae; genus CAG-791. Next base: position 18,665 of record DGRU01000139.1, on the reverse strand, counting down.
ATCCTTTCGATGCCCTGCAGAAGCACGGCGCCGACGCGATCCGCTGGTATTTCTACTCCAACAGCGCGCCCTGGCTGCCCAACAAGTTCCACGACAAGGCCGTGCAGGAAGGCCAGAGAAAGTTCCTCGGAACTCTCTGGAACACCTATGCCTTCTATACCCTGTACGCCGAGATCGACCAGTTCGATCCCACAAAGTACACTCTGGATTATGCAGGCCTTCCTGTCATGGACAAATGGCTCCTGTCCAGAATGAATACCATGATCAGGAAGACGGACGACAGCCTGGACCGCTACAGGATCCCCGAGGCGGCCACCGCTCTGTCCGATTTCGTCGACGAGATGTCCAACTGGTATGTCCGCCGCTGCCGCGACCGCTTCTGGGCCAAGGGCATGGAGCAGGACAAGATCAATGCCTATATGACCCTGTACACCGCCCTTGTAGGCGTGTGCAAGGCAGCTGCTCCCATGATCCCCTTCATGACCGAGGAGATCTACCAGAATATCGTCCGCAGCGTCGACAAGACTGCGCCTGAGAGCATCCATCTCTGCGATTTCCCTGCAGTGGATGAGAGCATGATCGACCCCGCCCTCGAGAAATCCATGGCGGAAGTCCTCAAGGTCGTTGTCATGGGCCGCGCCTGCCGCAACCTTTCCGGCATCAAGAACCGCCAGCCCATCGCCAGGATGTTCGTCAAGGCTCCCGGTCAGGACGGCGGAAAGCTGGAGGACTACTTCGTTGAGATCATCGAGAATGAGCTCAATGTCAAGGATGTGGATTTCACGGACGATGTCCGCGAGTTTACCAGCTATACCTTCAAGCCCCAGCTCCGCACGGTCGGTCCCAAGTACGGCAAGCAGCTGGGCGGCATCCGCAAATATCTCGCGGAGCTGGACGGCAACGCCGCCATGGATGAGCTCAATGACAAGGGAACCCTTTCCTTCGATGTGGGCGGCACCGCAGTCGAGCTGACCAAAGAAGATCTTCTGATCGAGATGAGCCAGAAGGAAGGCTATATTTCTCAGGAGGACGGCGGCTTCACGGTCGTTCTGGACACCAACCTGACGCCCGAACTGATCGAAGAGGGCTTTGTCTACGAGCTCATCAGCAAGATCCAGACCATGCGCAAGGATTCCGGATTTGAGGTCACAGACCGCATCCGTGTAGCGCTCTCTGACAACGAGAAGCTGACAAAGGTCCTTCGCGCAAACGAGAAAGCCATTGCCGACAAGGTCCTGGCGGTCGAGGTTCTCGACAACCGGACCCTTGCCAACGCAAAGGAATGGGATATCAACGGCGAGAAGGCCGTAATCTCCGTCGAAAAGGCGTAAGTATTCAGAAAGCATTCTATTCAGACATGTGACTGTGGTCTCATGACCGCAAATATGTATGACAGCGGCTGCGGGCACAGGCCCGCGGCCCTGACAATAATGACAGCAGTTTCTGCTGTATAGGGGGGATGAAGCAAAAACCGGATATGTTTTTTTGGGGGACCTGGTGAAAAACAGGGCCGCATATAAAAAAACAGAGCCATGGTATCTGCGTCAGGAGCATCGCAGATGCCACGGAGACAGGAGCTGACCGGCCCTGTTAGGATTAAATGCTCCGGAGTGAGGATATTTTATGTTAAAAAGACCTGCAATCGAATTTGACAAAGACCTTTTTAAGAGAAGCGTAGAGTACAATGTACGTACAATGTACCGCCGCACCATGAAGGAAGCAACGGAACAGCAGGTGTTCCAGGCCTCCGCACTGGCCCTCAAGGACCAGATCATCGACTGCTGGATGCGCACCCAGAAGGCCTTTGACGACCAGGATCCCAAGAAACTTGTCTATCTGTCCATGGAATTCCTTATGGGACGTGCATTTGGTAACGACGCGATCAACCTGATGGCATATGGTCCCATTAAAGAGGCCCTCAAAGAGCTCGGCTTTAGCCTGAACTCCATCGAGGACCAGGAGCCCGATGCGGCTCTGGGCAACGGCGGTCTGGGCCGTCTCGCAGCATGCTTCCTTGATTCCCTGGCCACCCTCAATTATGCGGCTTACGGCTGCGGCATCCGTTATCACTACGGCATGTTCAAGCAGAAGATCGAGAACGGCTACCAGAAGGAAGTGCCGGACAACTGGCTTGAGAACGGCAATCCGCTCGAACTGCGCAGACCCGAGTACACCCAGGAAGTCCATTTCGGCGGTTATGTCAAGTCCTATTACAACGAGAAGCTGGGCAGGACCATGTACAAACAGGAAGGCTACAGCGCAGTCAAGGCTGTTCCCTATGACCTTCCCGTTATCGGCTACGGCAACGGCTTTGTCGATACTCTTCGTATCTGGGACGCGCAGCCCGTTGAGACCTTCAAGCTGGATTCCTTTGATAAGGGCGATTATCAGAAGGCCGTCGAGCAGGAATACCTGGCAAGGACCATCTGCGATGTCCTCTATCCCAATGATGAGAATTATCAGGGTAAGGAACTCCGTCTCAAACAGCAGTACTTCTTCGTCTCTGCTTCCCTGCAGTCCATGATCCAGAAGTATCTGCAGACCCATGACGATATCAAAAAGCTCCACGAGAAGATCGTCTTCCAGATGAACGACACGCATCCGACCCTGACTGTTCCGGAACTGATGCGTCTGCTCATGGACGAGTACGAACTGACCTGGGACGAGGCGTGGGAAGTGACCACCAAGTGCACAGCCTACACCAACCACACCATCATGGCGGAAGCACTCGAGAAATGGCCCATCGACCTCTTCTCCCAACTCCTTCCCCGTATTTACAGCATTGTCGAGGAGATCAACCGCCGCTTTGAGGCCCAGATCCACCAGACTTATGACAACACCGGTGTCAATGTCCACGACAAGATCCGCAGCATGGGCATCATCTATGACGGTATGGTCCGCATGGCCAATATGGCAATCGTGGCCGGTTATTCCGTCAACGGCGTTGCGCGCCTGCACACCGAGATCCTCAAGAACCGCGAGCTGAAGGACTTCTACGAGATGTTCCCCGAGAAGTTCAACAACAAGACCAACGGTATTACCCAGAGACGTTTCCTGCTGCACGGCAACCCTCTGCTGGCAGACTGGGTTACCGATCACATCGGCGACGAGTGGATCACCGACCTGTCCCGCATGAAAGAACTCGGAGTCTATGCGGATGACAAGAAGTCCAGGAAGGAATTCCTCAACATCAAGTACAAGAATAAGGTCCGTCTTGCCAACTACATCCTTGAGCACAACGGAATCGAAGTTGATCCCCGCTCTATCTTTGACGTACAGGTCAAGCGTCTGCACGAGTACAAGCGTCAGCTGCTGAACATCCTGCATGTTATGTACCTGTACAATAAGATCAAACAGGATCCTACGCTGGATATTCCCAAGCACACCTTTATCTTCGGCGCCAAGGCTGCTGCAGGCTATAAGACTGCCAAGCTGACCATCAAGCTGATCAATTCTGTCGCGGACGTCATCAATAACGACGACTCCATCGACGACAAGATCAAGGTTGTCTTCATCGAGGACTACAAGGTATCCAACGCCGAGATCATCATTGCGGCAGCAGATATCTCCGAGCAGATCTCCACAGCCAGTAAGGAAGCTTCCGGTACCG
>DGRU01000139.1:1155-14996 GCA_002390025.1 Lachnospiraceae bacterium UBA4380 | reverse complement strand
CATGAAGTTCATGCTCAACGGCGCTATCACGCTCGGCACCATGGACGGCGCCAACGTCGAGATCGTCGAAGAAGTCGGCAGAGAGAATGCCTTCATCTTCGGTCTTTCCTCCGATGAAGTCATGAACTATGAGAAGAACGGCGGCTATGATCCCATGCAGATCTTCAATGAGGACGAAGAGATCCGCCAGGTGCTCGTACAGCTTGTCAACGGAACCTATTCTCCTGACGATCCCGAGCTTTTCCGCCCTCTGTACAACAGCCTGCTGCAGAGAAACGGTATGGATCCCGCAGACCGTTACTTCATCCTCAAAGACTTCCGTTCTTATATCCAGGCACAGCATGATATCTGCGAGGCTTACAAAGATCAGAAGCGCTGGGCACAGATGGCTATCCTCAACGTGGCACACGTCGGCAAGTTCTCATCTGACAGAACCATCCAGGAGTACGTCGATGACATCTGGCACCTGGACAAGGTCAAACTTCCCGCAAAGCGCCGCCGCAGAAAGACCACCACAGCTGCTGCAGCAGAGGAATAAGCTGAAATATATAAAAGTAAGCTAGAGTAAAAGGGCCGCAGGTCCGGCTGGACACAGCCGGTCCCTGCGGCTTTTTGCGAGGACGCTGTGACATCAGGGCAGAAAGCAGAGCGAATGCCCCGATGCAGCCCGGTTCATTGGAAATCAGCGCTTGCGTCCGCCTTGCACGCTGTTTTATCATAGACATTAACAGCCATATCAACAGTATTTTTCTCGGGAGTCCGGCGCTGCAGGCGCAGGCTCTCACCGGAGGAAATCTTTTGAAATACAATACATTGAAAGAGTTAAAAATCGTTGTTCTGTGCGGAGGACTCAGCACGGAGCGGAACATTTCATTCCTGACGGGATCCCGCGTCTGCGGCGCTCTCCGCGCCGGAGGGCACAAGGCAGTCCTCGCGGATCTGTATATGGGCTTTGAAGATGAGGAAGACCAGGCCGAAAGCTTTGATCCGGAGGCTCTTTTTGAGAACCTTCCCGAGATTCCGCAGTATTCCTTTGACGGACAGGCACCGGACCTGAAAGCTGTGAAAAAGTCCAGAAAGTGGAAGAGCTCCTCGCTGTTCGGGAAACATGTCCTCGAACTCTGCGCAGCATCCGATATAGTCTTTATCGCCCTGCACGGCAAAAACGGTGAAGACGGCCGTGTCCAGGCGACCTTCGACATGCTCGGGATCCCCTATACCGGTTCCGGTCATCTGGGTGCCTCCATGGCCATGGACAAGATGATCACCAAGATGATCGTCGGTCCCCGCGGTGTGCGAACACCTGCTTTCCGCCGCTGGGATTTTGTCAGCAGCCAAGGAGGAACGGAAGAAAAAGAGCAGTTCATCTCATCTGTCTGCCACCAGACAGATGTGCCCTGCGTCGTAAAGACCCCGGACGGCGGTTCTTCCGTCGGCGTGTATATAGTCCGGCACAAGGAGGATCTGGAGGAAGCGGTCCGCAAATGTCTCTCTTTCGGGAATTCCTTCATGACGGAGCAGTTCATCGACGGAAGGGAATTTACTTGCGGCGTTCTCTGCGGCCAGGCCCTTCCCTCTGTAGAGATCGTTCCCAGGATCAGTTTTTATAACTATTCCAACAAGTACAAAGCCGGTGCCACTGAGGAGATCTGTCCCGGACGCGTTCAGCCCGAGATTGAAAAGGAAATGGGGCGGATGGCTCTCCAGGTACACAAGATCATGGGCCTCTCGACCTATTCGCGAAGTGATTTCATGATCGACAAGGAGGACAAGGTCTGGTTTATCGAGGTCAACACACTGCCGGGCATGACACAGACCAGCCTGGTTCCCCAGGAAGCGGCTGCCGTGGGCATCAGCTATGAGAAGCTGTGCGAAAAAATCGTTGAGGACGGCCTCAGGCTCCGCGGCCGCAAGTGATTGCGGGGCAGAGCATGCCGCAGGACCCGCCGGAAAAAAAGCGGGACGTCTGCGGGTCTGCAGGCAGGGCGGATTCCGGCCGGTCCCGCACCACAGGATCTTGAAAACAGAGAGCTGCTTTGCTCAGCCCTGTGCAAACAGACGGAGGATGGAAATGGAAAAAATATATCTCGAAGAGCTGCTGCAGGCGACCGGAGGAAAACTCCTCATGGCGCCGCAGGGGACAGAGGAAACAGTTTCTGTCCCCCATATGGAGATCCTGTCTGTTGTCACAGACAGCCGCAAGATTACAAAGGGCTGCGTCTTTTTTGCCCTTAGCGGTGAGCGCTTTGACGGACATGCCTACGTGGACGCGTCCCTGAAGCAGGGCGCCGCCGGATGCGTGGTGAGCAGGGAGCCGGAGAGTCTGCTGCCCGGGAAATTCTATGTTCTGGTGAAGGATACCAGGCATGCCCTGGGAGACCTGGCCCACTATTACAGGATGAAATATGATGTCAAAGTGGTCGGGATCACAGGCAGTGTCGGCAAGACGACCTGCCGTGAGATGGTCGCCTCCGTTCTGTCCAGGCATTTCAGGGTCCACGCAACCTCCGGAAATTTCAACAATGATATCGGACTGCCTATGACGATCTTCGGCCTCTCGGCAGAGGACCAGGTCATGGTCCTCGAGATGGGCATGAACCACCTCGGGGAGATCCGGCGCCTCTCGCAGATCGCCGCGCCTGACATCGCTGTGATCACCAATATCGGGACAGCCCATATCGGGATCCTGGGAAGCCGCGAGAATATTTTCCGGGCCAAAAAGGAGATCTTCGAGGGAATGTCATCCGGGTCGCAGGCGATTCTGTGCGGCGATGATGATTTTCTGCCGAAGATCGCTGTGGAGCCCTCGCTCCTGGCAAGGCACAGGATTTTTTACGCCGGAAAGGGAGACATCTGCAGCTACCGCGTCCTGGATGCCCGCGTTGAGATCGGCAGTGTGGACGCAAATGCCTTTGAAGCGGAAATGTCCACAGTCTGCACCATCAGAATGCCTGATGGACGGGATTCCCTGCAGGTCCGCATTCCGGCTGCCGGCATGCACCTGATCTACCCCGCCTCCATCGCGGCGGGCGTCGGCGACCTGCTGGGCATGACATCCGAAGAGATCCGTGCGGGAATCGAAGATTTTGCCGGCCAGCGCATGGCCTGTGAAAAATACGGCGATATTCTGCTCTTCGACGACACCTACAATGCCAGCCCCGATTCCATGAAATCCTCCCTGCAGGTACTGGCCTGCCTGCCCACCCCGAAAAAAGCCGCTGTTCTGGGCGATATGCTCGAGCAGGGAGACTTTGCGCAGCAGCTTCACCGCGAGGTCGGCGCCGCGGCTGCTCAGGCCGGGCTCGACACACTGATCACGGTGGGAGCGCTCTCGGAGGACATGGCGGATGAGGCAAAACTAAGAGGCCTTTTGGATGTCAGGTCTTTTCCCGACAGGGAATCGGCTGCAAAAGCGGTAGAAGAGATCACAGAGCCGGGAACTGCCCTGCTCTTCAAGGCGTCCCACAGCATGGCCCTCGATAAACTCGCTGCCGTCAGCCGCAAAAAAGCAGAATCGCTGATGTGACAATAAGAGTTCCAATAAGAGTTCCCGGATGATAAGCCTGCCTGGGCGATAAGGATAAGCCCGCCCGGGCAATTGACGGCGCCAGCGGGGTGTCCGGACATGCGTGCGGGATCATGACGCCGGGGATGATGACTGCAGACAGGAATACAGGGAGGTATATGGTATGGAACATAAACTCCACAGGACAGACCGTCAGCTGGCCAGTGCCGGCGCGGTCCTGGAATTCTACAGAGATACCATGGTCCTGCCCGACGGGCAGGTACAGACATGGGACTACGTCCACCACAAAAAGGGAGGCGGCGCCTGCACGGTGCCCGTCCTGCCGGACGGACGCATTCTGCTGATCCGCCAGTTCCGTCCCGCCATCGACCGAGAGGCGCTGGAACTTCCGGCCGGAGCCCGGGATTCCTCCGGAGAGGACCCGGCTGTGACCGCAGCCCGCGAGCTGGAAGAGGAGACAGGATACCGCCCCGGCAGGATGACCAAACTTGCCCATATCCTGACCGCGATCGCCTGGTGCAACGAGTCGACGGATATTTATCTGGCCAGAGATCTCGAGCCGGTGAGCTCCCAGCATCTGGACGAGGCGGAGGAGATCGAGCTCTGCATCATGTCCCTGGATGATCTTTGCAATCGTATTTTTGCGGGAGAGATCCAGGACGCCAAGACAGTTGCCGGCATCATGGCCTACCGGAGTTTCCTCGCCATGGAAGAGCAGAAAAACGCTGCCGCATCGTCGGAGGCACAAGCCCCGGAGGATTCGGGTGATTCCTTCCGATCCGCCGGTTCCGCAAACAGGGGTCAAAAGGGGCAGGGAGACGGCCCGGGAAAACCTTCCGGCGGAATTCAGCGGCCGGAGACCATGCTCGATAAGCTGCGGCGCATCGTAAGGCGCGCCCACACGGGTTGATTGCCTGTGAGAGCGGCAGCACGTGCGGTGTAAGAACTGTAAGGCCGTAATGAAATTTATTTATTTGTGAGTTCGGGACTGCGGTCACCAACAGGTATGTTTTTGACATAAGGAGATAATAGCCATGCAGCAAAAAAGTGCGGCGGATCGCTTTGCGCCGCTTTTCATCCTGACCGCCGGGGCCATGTGGGGAAGCATGGGCCTGTTTGTCCGCGTCCTGGGTAAGATCGGCTGTTCCTCCTTCGAGATCGTCTTTCTGAGGTCTATCGTGACCGCCGTCTGCCTCTTTCTGGTTCTGGCAGTCCGGGACAGGAGCCTCTTCCGCGTGCACCTGCGTGACCTGTGGTGCTTTTTGGGAACGGGCCTTCTCAGCATTGTTTTCTTCAATCTCTGCTACTTCACAACCATCCGTCTGACTTCCCTGGCGGTGGCGGCGGTCCTGCTGTACACGGCACCTGCGATCGTCATTGTCCTCTCCGCCATCCTCTTTCGGGAGAAGATCACTTCCAGAAAGCTGTCGGCACTGGTTCTGACCCTGGTGGGCTGTATTTGTGTCAGCGGAATGCTGGCCGGAGACAGTGCCATGACCCTGCAGGGATTTATTGTCGGACTTGGTGCAGGCCTGGGCTATGCCCTCTACTCCATCTTCGGGCGTTTTGCCCTCGAGCGGGGCTACAGGAGCTTTACGATTTCTTTTTACACCTTTTTATTTGCTTCTGTCGGGACCATCCCCTTTATTTCCATGAGTAACATCCGGCGGGCGGTGAGTACATCCCCCTCCCAGACCGGATTGGTCGTCCTCTACGGCGTGTTTACCACAGTCCTTCCCTACATTCTGTATACGCGGGGACTGCAGGGCGTCGAGAACGGACAGGCAGCTATCATCGCTTCGGTGGAACCCGTTGTAGCCACCATCCTGGGGACAGTGATCTATCAAGAAATGCTGAGCCTGTATGAGGTGATCGGAATCGTCCTGGTCCTGGGCGCAATCGTGATCAGCAACGGGGGAGACAGGGGACGGTTCTTTGTCTCCTCCCCGAAGGAGACAAAGAACCGTCCCCTGTCTCCCAAAAAAACCTAAAAAACAGGCTTGACAAATCTCCCTGTCATTTTTTAAAATACCTTCACAACGTGTGGCGTAACTGCGTAAGTCCGGTTGCATGCCACACGTTTTTTATTGCAAAAACAGTTCGGAGACGACTTGGAAAAACAAAAGAGCGTGTGGCCCGCAGGAAAGAAATGCCTGCGGCCGCGCGCTCTTTTTTCATAGTTTTTCAAAGTTGTCAAAAGGATCGAAAATGACAGAGATGCCCTGGCAGCGAAAGGCCTCCCCTGCAGGGGAGAGAGCAGAGCGGCCGGAAAGCATGTCGGAAAAAGTGAATCAGAAAGGAAGGCAGAAAATGGAACAGGCATCAAATCAGTTTCTCGGGGAGGAGAAGATCAGCGTACTCATGCGCAGATACTCCGTCCCCTGCATCATCTCCCTGCTCGTCGGGGCACTGTACAACATCGTGGACCAGATTTTCATCGCAAATGCGGCCTATCTTGGCTCCTACGGCAACGCCGCCAACACGGTCGTATTTCCTCTGACGGTCATCGCCCTCGCCGTCGCGGTCATGATCGGTGACGGCTGCTGTGCCTTTGTCAGTCTGAGCCTGGGCATGAAGCGCGTCGGCAAGGCAAAGAAGAGCGTCGGTAATTCCGTGGTCATGGTCATTGCGGGAAGCCTTGTCCTCTGTGCCGTCTATCTGATCTTCAGCAGCGGAATCATCGCCATGTTCGGCGGCACAGTCAATGCAGAGACCTTTAGGCATTCCAGGGAGTATTTCTTCTATATCACTCTTGGAATCCCCTTCTACATGTTCGGGCAGGCCATGAACCCCATTATCCGCGCCGACGGCAGCCCGAAATTTGCCATGGCATCTACGCTGGCGGGCGCTTTGATCAACATCATCCTGGACCCTGTTTTCATCTTTGTCTTCAAATGGGGCATGATGGGCGCGGCAATGGCCACCGTCATCGGCCAGATCGCGACGGCTGTTCTTGCGGTCTGGTATATCGCCAACATGAAGATCGTGCGGCCGGAAAAGAGCGATTTTGTCCTGGAGGCAGAAATCTGCAGAAGGACACTGATCCTCGGTATCACCAGCTTTCTGTCCCAGATCTCCCTGGTGGCAGCCATGGCAGCGATCAACAACATGATCCGCAAGTATGGCGCCATGGATCCGGTCTTTATGCAGGAACAGTATGCCCAGATCCCCATGGCGGTCGTGGGCATCGTCATGAAGTTCTTCCAGATCGTGATTTCCATTGTCGTCGGTATGGCAGCAGGCTGCATCCCCATCGTCGGCTTCAACATGGGTGCCGGCCTGAAGTCCAGAGTGCGTGAGCTGTTTATGACCCTTCTCACAGCTGAGGCCGTCGTCGGTGCCGTCGCCCTGGTCATCGTCGAATTCTTCCCCGCCCGGCTGATCAGCATTTTCGGTGCAGCCAACGAGAGCAGCTTTTATACGGAATTTGCCCTCAGGGCTTTCCGGATCTATCTGTGCATGATGATCTGTGCCTGCGTCAACAAGGCCTGCTTTATCTTCCTGCAGGCCATGGGCAGGGCTGTGGAATCCACCTTGCTCTCCATGGTGCGTGAGATCGTCTTCGGCGTCGGTTTCGCCCTCCTTCTTCCCCGTTTCTTCGGACTGGACGGCGTCCTCTATTCCATGCCTTTGTCGGATATCCTGACTTTTGCCATTGCCCTGGTCCTGATCGTGCGCACCTGCAGGCAGCTGAGCAGCAGCCCTGAGAGTGGTACTGCAGCAAGATTTGCAGACAAGGCTGCAGGGGGCAGAACGTCTCTTACTGAAAAGAGACTCTCTTCCTCGGAGGCCTGATTCGATTCCCATATGTCCTGAATAAATGGGTTCAGGAACACAATCGTTCGGGACCATAGCCCCAAAAGGGGCTGTGCATCGGGAGGGAGACAGGAGACAAAGAACCGTCCCCTGTCTCCCCCTGTCTCCCCAGCCCCCTGGGGCTTCGCATAAATGACTCTATGCGTTCTCCTCATTCCAGGCCTGGAGCTGCCGGCGGAAATCGGATGGCGACATGCCGGTCTGTTTGCGGAAGAGGCGGCTGAAATAGAGGGGGTTGTCGTAGCCTACCAGCTCGGAGATCTCCGTCACGTTGTGGTCAGTTGTCTCGAGCAGACTCTGGGCGGCAGAGATCCGCAGGGAGATGAGATACTGGGCGGGGGAGGTCCCCGTGTATTCCCTGAAGCTCCTTGTAAACCAACTCACGCTCAGCCCCAGCTCCTGGGCGTAATCGCTGACGGAGATCGGTTTACTGTAATTTTCATGAAAATAGTTGACGGCAGTGTGCATCTGTCCGGCCATGTGCGGCGTTTTTCGCCGCACTTTTTTTTCGCCCAGACGGCTGAGCATGATGAAAAGCAGGTGCAGCCGGTAAATGCAGGCGTTTTCGTAGTGCGGCCTGCATTCCTTCAGTTCGCTGATGATCTGCTGGAATATGTGGGAGTACTCCAGAGTTGTCCCGCTGTGGATGATATGTTCCCCGTCCTTGAAACCGTACTGGCGCAGGATGTTGGTGACATTGTTGCCTGTGAAATGGACCCAGAACACCTCCGTGTGATCCGCCCCATAGTAGTAGTACCGCTGTTCCTCCCTGGGGCGGTAGAGGACCATGTTCCCGGCGGGGACGATGTGCTCCTTGCCGTTAAAATAGAAATGCCCCTTTCCCGCAGCGACATAGAGCAGCTGGAAATCCACCCGCCCCCTGGGCCGGTGTGTCGGAAGCTTGGTGAGGGTCACCAGCCGGTATGTGCCGCAGCTCCCCACGAAGAGAGGGTGCTTTCTGTCCTTGAAATCAATCCTTGAATTTCGCCAGTAGGCGTTGTCCACAAACATTTTTCTTCTCCTGTATATACAAACGGTAATGCCTGTGTCTAGTGTATCATTTTGTGCATGTTCTGTCTATCACAGTTTATGTTCAAAGAGATTTGACTGTCGTATCATAGCAACAGAGAGCGGAACACACAGTCGAATGACACAATATATGGGTGAAAAGACGCAAAATAGAGGATTTGTGACGTTTCGCGGATGCTGAAGACCAAAAAGTGATTACAGCGCAAGAGAAACGCTTTTTGTTCATAAAACCGTTTTCGGCATGCACTTTTCTGCCGTAAAAACAAGTCTGAGACAAAGTGACGTCACTTATGTGCATGCGTAAGGAGGAGAGGAGCATTGATCGTACCGAAGCATTATGAAAATCTGTCCGTACTTCATGAGGGGACGATGCCGGACCGCGCCTACTATATCCCTGCCGGCCGGTTCATGGAATGCCTTGATGAAAACAGGGAGGCATCGGACCGCATCACGATGCTGAACGGACAATGGAAATTCCGCTATTATGACAGCATCTATGATCTGAAGGAAAAATTCTACCTTCCGGAATTTCATGTGATCGGAGAAGGCTCGGGGTTCGAGGAGATTCCGGTTCCGGGTGTCTGGCAGAATTACGGCTATGACTGCCACCAGTACACCAACATCAAATACCCCTTTCCGGTGGATCCGCCCTATGTGCCCCAGGAGAATCCCTGCGGCGCCTATGTGCATCGCTTCAACTTTGAAAAAAGCGAGGATACTCCCCGCACCTTCCTTGAGTTTGAAGGTGTCGACTCCTGTTTTTACGTCTGGCTGAACGGTTTCTACGTCGGCTACAGCCAGGTCTCCCACGCCCTTGCAGAATTTGAAGTCACTGATGCCCTGCAGGAAGGAGAAAACGTCCTCGCAGTACTTGTCCTCAAATGGTGCGACGGAAGCTATCTGGAGGACCAGGACAAATTCCGCATGTCGGGCATCTTCAGGGATGTCTACCTGATGCGCAGACCCGGACAGTGCATTTTTGACTATCATATCAACACAAAGATCTGCTGGGAGGAGAGCGCGGCAGCAGGGGAAAACACGCCGGCAGAGGGCTGTTACCAGGAAAAGGAAAGCCCTGCAGGCAGCCCGGAAACCGGGGAGAGAGCAGAGAATCCGGAGAAATCCGGCTTCGGCCCCCGGGCAGAGCGCGCCCTTGTTTCTGTCACTGCCTCCTTCCTGGACCGCGAGATCCCCGTTTCCGTCAGGGTCCTTGACGCGGAGGAGAAAGAAGTCACGTGCTTTACCCTGCGCGGGAGTGCTTCTTTTGCAATCGACGACCCCCATCTGTGGAGCAGCGAGGATCCCTATCTCTACACCATTGTTTTTGAGACAAGCCGCGAGGTGATCGCGGACCGGATCGGGATCCGCGAAGTCAGAGTCGACAAAAATGTGCTCAAGATCAACGGACTGCCCGTTAAATTCCGCGGTGTGAACCGCCATGACTCCGATCCCGTGACAGGACCGGTCGTGGATGCGGCTCATATGCGCCGTGACCTGGAAATGATTAAGCGCCACAATTTCAATGCCATCCGGACCAGCCATTATCCCAACGCGCCCATGTTCTACCAGATGTGCGACAAATACGGATTTTTCGTCATTGACGAGGCGGACAATGAGAGCCACGGCCCCTGGATGCTCTACTACAAAAATGACACGGACGATGAGCGCGCCGGCCGGTGGAATGAGATGATCTCGGACAATCCGGATTTCAATGAGCCTACCCTCGACCGCGTCCGCAAGATGGTGCATCGGGACAAGAACAGACCCTGCGTGGTCATCTGGTCCATGGGCAATGAGTGCGGATACGGCTGTACTTTTGAAAATGCCCTTCGCTGGACCAAAGAGTTTGATCCCTCCCGCCTGACCCACTATGAGAGTGCCTACTACCGCGGGCGGGCCCGCAAATACGACTACTCCGACATTGACCTCTACTCAAGGATGTATCCCGACTTTGATGACGTCATCCGCTATGCCGAGACCGGCTCGGAAAAGGTCAGAGCAGACGGTCAGGCAGAAGAGGAGCCGAGCCTTCCGGACAAGCCCTATATCCTCTGCGAGTACGCCCACTCCATGGGAAACGGTGCCGGAGACTATGAGGACTATTTCCGCCTGATCGACCGCTATGACTGCATCTGCGGCGCTTTCGTCTGGGAGTGGTGCGACCACGCCGTCTACAAGGGAACGGCCAGGGACGGGAGAGCGATCTATTTCTACGGCAGTGACCACGGCGAATATCCCAACGACGGAAACTTCTGCATGGACGGCCTGGTCTATCCCGATCGCACCCCCCATACCGGTCTGCTCGAATACAAAAACGTACACCGTCCCGCCCGCGTCATCTCCTTCGCCCGGGGAAACTCCATGCAGGACATTTTCGCCAGGGAGAGGACGGATCATTTCGAAAAGAACCCGGACGGACATCCGGACGGCAGCACAAGCGACAGGAACAGCGGCACAGGCGATCGGAACGGCAGCAGAGGCGACAGAAACGAAGGCCGCACGGCCTGCATCCTGACTCTCAAAAATGAGATGAATTATGTAGACCTGCGCGATTATCTGGAACTGGAATATGAACTTACCTGTGACGATGCCAATATAGTTTCCGGCGTGATCGCGTCCCCCCGCATCCCGTCGATACCACCGCGGCACACTGGAAAGATCTATCTCTCCCTGCCGGCTCTGCCGGAAAGCGGCCGGATTTATCTGAAAGTGTCCTACATCCTCCGCAAAGCGGACCCCTTCCGCGAGGAAGGCATGCTGCTTGGCTTTGACGAAATCTCCCTCAGTAGCACAGCGGAAGGATCCGCATCTGCCGCCGGGGAGCAGGTCAGAGCGAACCCCATCAGCCTGTATGCCAACCAGACGGTCCGGACCCTTGCGGAGGAGGCCGCGGAACGCGCCTGCAGAATGCAGACGCCTGATGTCGAGGAGAGCGATCGCCGGCTGATCATCCGCGGAGAAAACTTCACCTATGTCTACAGCAAGCTCCGCGGTGTATTTGAAAAAATGACCTATGCGGGAAGGAATCTCCTGGACCGCCCCATGGAGCTCAATATCTGGCGCGCGCCGACAGACAACGACATGTATATCCGCGGGGAGTGGCAGAAGGCCATGTACGACCGAGCATACTCCCGCGCTTATACTACACAGTACCGCAGCATGGACGACGGCATTGCCATCTCCAGCCGCATGTCCATGACTGCGGTCACTGTGCAGAAACTGATGGACATTGATACCCTCTGGACCGTTACCTCCGACGGACGGATCTCTGTACACATGGATGTGACCCGCAACAAGGAATTCCCCGAGCTTCCCCGCTTCGGCCTGCGCCTCTTCCTCCCCGAGAGTATGCAGAATGCCGTCTATTACGGCATGGGACCCCTCGAGAACTATCCCGACAAACACAGAGCATCCTGGCACGGACTCTTCGCCGCTCCCGTGCGCGACCTCCACGAAGACTATATCCGTCCTCAGGAGAACGGCAGCCGCTGCGACTGCGACTACGTCACTCTCTATGGCAACACCCATACACTCACTGCCTACAGCCACGTGCCGTTTTCCTTCAACGCCTCCTTCTACACCCAGGAGGAGCTCACCGTCAGAGACCACAACTATGAACTCGAGCCCAGCGGCAGCACCGTGTTCTGCCTTGACGCCCGCCAGGACGGCATCGGCTCCAACAGCTGCGGTCCCAGGCCCCTGCCTCAATACCGCTTTGACGACGAACACTTCACCTACGACATGACCCTGTTCCCTGCCTGTGAACCCGCAGAATAGAAAGGAGAAATTTGATGGAAGAAAAAAGATATTTAACCTGGTACAACAAGATAGGCTACGGCTCGGGGGATATCGCAGGCAATGTCGTGTATGCGCTGCTGTCCGCCTTTGTAATGATATTCCTGACAGATACAGTCGGAATGAACGCCGGCATCGTAGGCAGCCTGATCGCAGTCTCCAAGCTCTTTGACGGAGTCAGCGATATCTTCTTCGGATCCATGATCGACAAGACCCACAGCAGGATGGGAAAAGCCCGTCCCTGGATGTTCTACGGATACTTCGGCTGTGCCGTCTGCCTGGTCGCCATCTTCTGCATTCCTGCGGACATCAGCCCCAGGGCCCAGTATGCCTGGTTCTTTATCGCCTACACCCTGCTGAACGCGGGCTTCTACACAGCCAACAATATTGCCTATTCCGCTCTGACCGCGCTCATCACAAAAAACAATCAGGAGCGTGTCCAGATGGGTTCCATCCGCTTCATGTTTGCCTTCGGTACCAGCATGCTGATCCAGACCATCACAGTCGGCCTGGTCGCCTATTTCGGCGGAGGCGCGGCTGCTTGGCGCACTGTAGCCATTATTTACGCGATCGTCGGCGTGATCTCCAATACCCTCTCTGTCATGTCTGTTAAGGAGCTCTCCCCTGAGGAACTTGCCGATGAAGAAGAGGAGAAGGCCGCCGCAAAAGCGGAGGAAAAATATACCCTCATCGATGCATTCGGCCTTCTGATCCGCAACAAGTATTACCTCATGATTTGTGCCTCCTATATCCTGATGCAGATCTACTCCGCGACCTTGAACATGGGTATCTATTACATGACCTATATACTGAAAAACGCCAACCTGCTCGGCGTCTTTTCCTGGGCAATCAATATACCCATGATCATAGGCCTTCTCTTCACGCCGGCAATGGTCGCACGCTTCCGCGGTATGTACAAGCTTAACCTCATGGGCTACACACTGGGCACGGCAGGACGCCTGGGTGTTGTCGCAGCGGGTTACCTGGGCAGCGTTCCCCTCATGCTTTTCTTCACAGCCATCGCCGCGATCGGCATGAGCCCCCTGCAGGGCGACATGAACGCCCTCATCGCCACCTGCTCCGAGTACACCTACCTGCGGACCGGAAAACGTGTCGACGGCACAATGTACTCCTGCACATCCCTGGGCACTAAGCTCGGCGGAGGCATCGGCACCGCCCTTGCGGGCTGGCTTCTCGCCTTCTCCGGATATGTCGGCGGTGCGGAGGTCCAGTCCGCATCCACCCTGACCATGCTCCACATCATGTACCTGTGGATCCCCATGTGCATCAACCTTGTCATTACCCTGATCCTTTCCAGAATGAATGTCGAGCATGCCGTGGAAACAGAGCGCGCCGCCCATCATGCAGCAGCCGCTGCCGGCTGCACCGGAACCAGATGATCAGATCCTTCTCGGGAATACCGGAGAAAAGGAACGCGGGTTTTGTGTCAGAGACACAAATACCCGCTTTCTTTTTATGCTGTCTTAATCTGTTAAAAATCCGCAAACAGGGCTATAATATGAACAAGTTAAAGAGAGAACACAAAAACATTGAAAATAAGGCAGCTAATGAATGAAAAAGCACATGAAAAACAGGTAAAAAGGGGTTTGGTACAAAAAGACAAAGAGGAGGTAGAGAATGAAACTTGTATTTGCATCGGATTCTTTTAAGGGAA
>DGRU01000139.1:0-1007 GCA_002390025.1 Lachnospiraceae bacterium UBA4380 | reverse complement strand
CCGGTTGCGGACGGCGGCGAGGGAACCACAGACGCTGTCATTCAGGCAAGAAAGGGAGAGAAGGTCTTCGTAAACGTGCACGGACCTCTCATGGAGAGCGTCAATGCCTATTACGGAAAGCTCAGCGGCAGCGAAGCTGTCCTTGAAATGGCCCAGGCATCCGGACTTCCCATGGTGCCCGAAGAGCTCAGGAATCCTCTGAATACAACGACCTTCGGAACCGGCGAGCTGGTCAAAGCCGCCCTCGACCAGGGCTTTACAGATATTTCCATCGCGATCGGCGGATCCGCCACCAACGACGGCGGCATGGGCTTTGCCAGCGCTCTGGGCGTACGCTTCTATGACGTGGAAGGCAATGTCCTGGAGGGCAAGGGCAGTGAGCTCGAGAAGGTTGCCCATATCGATATCAGCGGCCTGGATGAGAGGGCGAAAAAAGCCCACTTCACTGTCATGTGCGATGTCACAAATCCTCTCTGCGGCAAAGACGGCGCTACCTACACCTTCGGCAAGCAGAAGGGCGGCACTCCCGAGATCCTGGAACGTCTGGAGAAGGGCATGTGCAACTACAGGGATGTCATCATCAAAGAGTTCGGCGTCAACCCCGACGAGACTCCCGGAACCGGTGCGGCCGGCGGCCTCGGCGCAGCTCTTCAGATTTACCTGAATGCCGAGATGAAGTCCGGTATTGAGACAGTTCTGGACCTGATCGATTTTGATTCTCTCATCGAGGGCGCGGACCTGGTCGTGACCGGCGAGGGAAGGACGGACTGGCAGAGCTGCTTCGGCAAAGTCATGCAGGGCGTCGGCGACCGCGCAAAGAAGCACGACATTCCCGTCACCGCACTCTGCGGCGGCCTCGGAGAAGGCTATGACCAGATCTATGAGCACGGAATCGATTCCATCATCACCACCGTGGACGGCCCCATGCCTCTCTCCAAAGCTCTGGACGAAGCTGTCGACCTCTATTACAAAGGCGCCATCCGCATGTTCCGCATGGTTCGCGCAGG
>DGRU01000183.1 GCA_002390025.1 Lachnospiraceae bacterium UBA4380 | reverse complement strand
AACACCCGACCTACCGCTTAGGAGGCGGTCGCTCTATCCAACTGAGCTACGCAGACATGTCCGGAAACCCGCATAAATACTGGGTTTTTTGCCTTTTTGAGGCCCGGTAAATGATTTATGATCTCGGCTGATTGCTAATTCAGCCGGAGACTTTTGAGATGTTTTTTTCGATTCGGTTGCAAGAGGGTGAAACTCTTTTTAAAAGTAACTCTTTCGCAACCAGCGTCGATTTTTTGACTGGAATCGAACTCCAAGTACACAACTTTTTCTTGCTGCGTTTCACCACCCTGATTTCTTAGGAGGCGGTCGCTCTATCCAACTGAGCTACGCAGACATAGTATAATAAAGCTCTGAAAATCTCAGAACATAGATATTATACACGATTTAAGTTGTTTTGCAAGTCTTTTGTTGTGCACCGGACAGCGGCAGACAGCGGAAGCGTATCGCACTAGCGCAAGACCAACGCAAGGCCGGCGCAGCGTAACACGGATTCTCTCAACGTACCGCGGATGCCCTGCACATCATCCGTCATTCTGTGCGTCATGCATCATCATGCGCATCTTCATCAACCACATCGGGACCCCTGTAGTGCAGGCAGAGCATGGTAAGGTCGTCGAACTGCTCTGCGTCCATGACGAAGTTGTTGACGGCGTCTGTCATTGTGTGGAGGATCTGCTCCGGGTTGTGGCCGGAGGTTTTGTTCAGTACCTTCAGGATACGGTCTGTGCCGAACATGGTTTTTTCGGCATCGGTTGCCTCGGGCAGACCGTCCGTATAGAGGAAGAGTGTCGAACCGGGAGCGATCTGCAGCTTGTAGCTGCGGTATTTGAGGCCTTCCATGCCGCCGACGACAAAGCTGTGGCGGTCCTTGAGCAGTTCAAACTTTCCGCCGGGCTCTTTCAGGATCGGATACTCGTGGCCTGCGTTGGACGCAGTCAGGATTCCTGTGGAGAGCTCGAGGATGCCCATCCATACTGTGACAAACATCTCCTCCCTGTTGTTGGGGCAGATGGCGGAATTGGCATTTTCCAGGGTCTCCGCAGGGGATTTGCCCAGCTTTGCGGTGTTTGCCAGGATGATCTTGCAGATCGTCATAAACATAGCAGCGGGAATGCCTTTTCCGGACACATCCGCAATGACCAGACACAGGTGGTCATCGTCGATAAAGAAGAAGTCGTAGAAATCCCCGCCGACCTCTTTGGCCGGATCCATGCTGGCATAGATCTCAAATTCCTTTCGGTCCGGGAAGGGAGGGAAGGTCATGGGAAGCATGGATTCCTGGATGCGCGCGGCCAGGGCAAGCTCCGTACCGATCCTTTCTTCCTCTGCAGAGATCATCGCAATTTTTTTCGTATAGTTGTCAATTTCCCTGGCCAGCTCGATGACGTCCTCTGCCAGCTGGCCGATCTCGTTGCTGGATTCTATTTTCGAGAGGCTCTCGATAACATCTTTACTCCGCTTTGTGTCCTTGTAAAAGCGGATGTCCTCCTGCACATCCTTGAGCGGCCGGATGATAAAATACGCGATCAGGGCCAGACAGATGACAGACAGGAAAAACTGGTAGAAGACTGCGGAGACTGTCCTGCTGATCGTCTGGGAACTGATATTCTGCTTCAGGACCGTCAGGTCATAGGTCATGCCGACAAACAGAGGCCGGCTTCCTATGGTTGTCAGGTAGGAATAATAATCGACATATTTTCCGGCGTCTGCCAGATAGTCATAATTCTGCCTTGCGTTGCGCATGGCATCCTGCTGGCTTTTTGAAACCTTGACCTGGGTGCCGAGCACATAGGCTTCCTCGTAGTCTGTTCCGCGTACATCCCCTTCTTCTGCGGCGCTGAAGAGGAAAAACTGTTCCCTGTAGGTATTATCTGTCGATACGCAGAACAGATAGTCGACATCATGAGACCTTTTAATCTCATTTATGTGTGTGATCAGCCAGGAATAGGCGATTTCCGCATAGAGCTTCTGGTCCTCGGGCGAAAGGGCTTCAATTTCTTCCTGCTTTGCATATTTAAAAAGCAGGGAGGGACAGTGGCTGTTCAGCAGTTCGTATTTTTCCCTGGTCAGTGTACTTTTTTCATAATCGGTATCGTATTCGATCTCCAGTTCTTCGTAGTTCTCATACCAATAGTTCAGAAGCCAGTCATGTGCCGGCATTTCCATGACGGCTAAACTCACTTCGTCAGCAACCTGGTCAGCAAGGCTTTCCGTCCGTTTTTTGACAAATGAATCAGAAACGACATGCTGTGTATAAAATGTAAAAAGACCGCTGGCCAGGATACTGATTGCAAACAGTATTGCAACCTGTACAATAATACCGACTTTCTTCTTTTTCTTTATCATAAGGGATCCGTCTCCTCCCGACTTCGACCCGACATTTTCTTAGCAAGTATTCCTATTATATCATTTTCCCCGCTTGTATGTCGAAAAGTCTTGTACTTAACCCCTGTAAAGATTTTGTGATATGTTTTTTCGAAAAAAAAACGAAGACAGCCCTGTCTCCTGACAGGACCGTCCCCGGTCTTCCATTCAAAAGGATATAATCAACCCTGTGTTTTCTCCGCTTTCTTTTTTCCGTCAGCGCCCTTATTGAAGACTGCCATGATCAGCAGCACTACGGCGGGAGCCAGGAGGACCCGCATGCTGACGCGGATGCCGGTGTGTTCCGCGATCGTTCCGATGATGGAAGGGGTGATGATGGAGCCGAAACCGGACAGGGTGACGAAGATGCCCATAGCCAGGGGGTAGCGTCCGAAAACATCGCCGGCATTTGATACGGTCGTCCCGTACATGCCGGAAAGGGAGAGTCCAAGGCCGATGGTTCCCAGCAGCATCAGGGGCAGGCGTCCTGCGGTCAATACGAGACAGAGGAAAATCAGGATCCCGGCGGTCAGGGCCCGGATGATCGTCACGGACGAGGTCCTGCCTCCGATGGCGCTGCATCCGAAGCGGCCGATCAGGATCGTGACCCAGAGAAGGGAGGTCAGAAGCTGGGAAGCGCCGGAAGCCAGGATGCCGCTCTCCTCATAATAGGTGACCATCCAGCCCATGACGGAGGCCTCTATGCACTGGTAGAGGAACATGATGCCGATGGAATACCAGTAGGGACCTTCCTTCAGGAATCCGAAAGCATTCTGCTGTGATTCGGACCGGCTGTAGGTCACGCTGTCCATCTTCATAAAGGACGAGGTGACAATCGATATGACACCCAGTCCGAGAATGATGTAGACCGTTGTCCGCCAGCCCGCATTTCCGTTTCTCGTACAGGCCAGGGCGATCAGGGGCGCCGTGACTGCGCCGATGGCAAAAAAACCGTGCAAAGCATTGAGGGGAGAGGAATTGCCGCCGGACAAGGTGCTCACTGCCTGGTTGTTGTAATTGCTGATCGAGCCCCTGCCGAGGCCGGTCAGAAGAAAAGCGAATATCAGCAGAAACGGATTGCCGGTCACCAGGGCAATGATGAAGCCTATATAGGGCAGCAGGTTCAGGATCATCAGGGAGCTTTTGATGCCGATCATCAGCGGGATCAGTCCGGCGAAAAGGCCCGCCACAATGTTTCCGGTGGAGTGGGCTGAGATCAGATATCCCCCGATCTGGTAGCTGAGACCGTACTCCTCCTTGATCATGGGCAGAATGGACCCGATGAGGATGACATAGACGCCCTGGATCAGATACAGGAAAAAAAGATTCCCGATCATGTAGCGGTCATTGCGGTTCAATGAACTGAAGAAAGATTTCTTTTCCATAATTAATTACTTCCCCTTTTGGCAGGCGGCAAAGGCAGCACGGTCTCCCGTTTCGCATATTTTGCCCTCTCTTCATGTCTCTGCTCTATAGTCTTTACTCTATGATCTCTGCCCTGTAATCTCTGCTCAATATTCTCTGCTCTGTAATTTCCGTCCTGTATTCTATCTGTTATCTCTATCTTATATTCTCGTTCCTGTATTTTCTGATCCTAATCATAGCATAAGCCTTCGGCTCCTTTAATGGATAATACAGCCGCATTTTATAAATATAACGACACAAAAACAAACGCGGTGTCCGACATAAAGCGGCATTTTTTCATCAACAATCTTTCATTTACATTTTTCATTTACAGGCCAGGTCATGAAAAAACCGCTGTACCGCAATCAAAAAAGCGGTACAGCGGAAAAGTTCTGTCGTGATTTCAATTTTGATGACAAACTCACCAGAGAACAGCTGTTGCTTCAAAAGGTCTGAGCGAAGCAATCTCAATATCTTTTTCCGCGCCGGTGTCTTCATAGTTGCTGATGAGGATCTTTCCGGCGGGGGCCTTGAAGGCTTCTCCCAGAGGCTGGTCTGTTCCGCGCAGGTTGCAGAAGACGCTGAGGGTCTGACCGTTCAGGGTGCGCTCGTAGGAAATAATGTTGTCATTGCCGGCATCGGTGAAGCGGATCTGACCGTCCGCGATGATCTCATTTTCTTTGCGGAGGGCGACTAGTTTTTTGTAGAAGGCGAGAACGGAATCGGGATCCTTTGACTCATCTTCCACATTGATATAGGTGTGGTTGGCGGGGATGCCCAGCCAGGGGGTTCCTGTGGTGAAGCCTGCGAATTCGCTGCCGTCCCACTGCATGGGGGTTGAGGAACTGGCCGGAGAAAAGGGTGAGACCCAGGATCAGGCCCAGCATTTCGGTTGTGTCCATCTTCTTGGTGATGGACCAGCAGATACCGTCCCCTGTCTCCAAACCCAAAAAAAAGCGGAAAGCCGCAGTCAATTCTGCGCTTTCCGCCGGTGTAAACGGATCTTTAATTTTTGCGGCGTGTTGCCATAGTGGAGAAGGCGAAGCGGTCAGGTCTGTGACGGGACTGGGTATACTCAAACATGATTCCGTCGGCATTGAAAGTATGGGAAGAGATGACCGCCAGGCAGTCGTATTCTCCCAGGTCGAGGTATTTGCGGTCCATTTCAGTCGCTTTCTCGACGGTCATGACGCGCTTTGCCGTCACGATGGATTCTCCCAGTTCATTTTCCATATAGGCGTAGACCGAATCCGCGGCGATTTCCTCCGTGAGGCCGGGGACAACGGATTTGAGGAACCAGTTGTTGTCCATGATCACGGGTGTATTGTCGATATAACGCACTCGCTGCAGGTAATAGACCTCTGCGCCGATTTCAAATCCCAGCCGTTGGTGAAGGCGCTCATCGACCACAAACTCCGCGACTACCAGAACTTTGGTGTGGTATTCTACATTGTTTCTTGCTGCCGCTTCCTTGAGGCTCTCGATAACACCGATCGAAAAATCGGACCATCCCGCCTTCTGATAGATCACGACGACGCCCTTGCCGTGGATGCTCTGCACATACCCGATCTCGGAGAGCTCCTTCACAGCTCTGCGGATCGTGTTTCTGGAACAGTTGTACAGCTCCACCAGGGCAAACTCTGTCGGCAGACAAGACTGGGGTTTATACTCACCGTTTTCAATTTTTCTCTTCAAGTCATCAAAGATTATGCTGTATTATTTTTCCGGCACTGCGTCCTCCTGCTGCACAGCCTGTAGTGGAAAATTGTCTTCCGTCCCCCGACTGCATTGTTGGATCTTTTATCGGTAACTTCTTTTCTGTTTCTGTCTTCTGTACAGTTCTGTGTGATCGAATCCCCCATCAATATTAGTTTTTATCTTACAACAGTATTGCCTGATCATTTATAAAAAAATAATAAAAACCTCTAAAACCGTCTCCTGCCTGCTGATCCTGCAATGCAGAAATGTTTCCTTTTTCCCGCACCGTACCAGTCCCGCGACAGTTATGAAGTCACGGATATCTTCGTATGAAGTCACGGGTATCGCACTGGTATTGCTCAATAAAGAGCAAAATACAGCGGGTTTGCTATATGGTAAATAATTATAGCACAGCGCCTCACTGTCCTCAAAAAATAAAAAGGTTCCTGCAGCTGTTTTTGACAGCAGGAACCTTTTTGATTTATGCCGCGTCCGGATCCTCAATGACGGAATATCCTGTCAAAGTATAAGACGCGTATTTCAGAGTATCGGCAAAACTCTTTTCACTGACTGCGTGTTTGGAAAGAACATCCGCTTCTTTTTTTCCCAGATTCACCTTTCCCCAGACACCGCTCATATTGTTCAGAGTGTTCTCAACATTTTTTGCACAGTTGCTGCAATGCATGCCGTCTATTGATAAGCGGTAACGATAGGGGTAATGTGAAACATCCGTATCCTCTACTTTTTTTGCGGATACAGCCTCAGCGGTCCCGCAGCAGCTGCTCTTCGCCCTGCCGCGCGCTTTCTGGATTGTCTGCCAGAGGGCATAGATGATCAGCAGAAAACCGGCAGCAATAATCAGTTTATCCATTTCTAAAACCTCATTTTTAATAAATCAACATTTTTAATAAATCAATTTTTAAATCAATTGTTTTATTACGTAATCAACAGAAGAGGCGGAAATCCGCCTCTTCTGTCTGAATGCTTAATGGTTGCAGCTATGTGAAGTACTTTGTTTTTTGCCGTACTTCTGGCAGGATCCGGCATTGGGGCAGCCGATGCAGACGGTACCCTTCTTTTTTTCCCGGATAATATAGCGGACAGCAAGAGAGATGATAAGTGCCAGAACTACAACAGAGATAAAGGTAGCCAGATTCACTGTAATTCTCTCCTTTCATTACAAGACTCGCTCGCGGGTATTACGCGATCAAGAATAAAACATTTTATAAGACAGAACAAGCAATTAGGCTTTGGCGCCCTGTCTGATTACCTGGTGGAGAGCATACTCCTCATCGAAGTGAGATCTGACTCTCTTGCCGATCAGCACGACTGCGGCGACCATGCACAGGACCGCGATCAGACCGGGAATAAATCCTACGCCCAGGTGACCTTCTGTGATCAGGGTTCCAAGCTGATAGATGATGAAAGCAACCGTATAACCGGTTCCCAGCTGCAGGCCGATTGCGCCCCACAGCCAGCCCCTGCTCTTCATCTCGGAATTCATGGCACCGATTGCAGCGAAGCAGGGAGGTGTGTAAAGGTTAAAGAACAGATAGGCCAGTGCGGTCACAGAGGTAAGTCCCATGGTAAGTGCTACCTCGTTGGCGCCGCCTGTAAGTGCAAGCTCATCCACATCGATGAATGCAGTAAGGCCGTAAACGACTGCCAGTGTACCGACGACGTTCTCCTTGGCAATGAAGCCGGTGATTGCTGCAGCTGCAAGCTGCCATGCACCGAATCCCAGCGGGATCAGGAGGATCGCAAAAGGATTTGCAATGGTGGCGAGGATGGAGGTATTCTCCATTCCCTCTTCCACGACCTGGAACTGCCAGTTGAATGTCTGCATGA
>DGRU01000209.1 GCA_002390025.1 Lachnospiraceae bacterium UBA4380 | reverse complement strand
CATGTCGGAAAAGCTGTGGCCGCAGAGGATACCGATAAAGCAGGCAACGCACATGGAAACAACCAGCGGCATATGAGCATCCTCATAAGCCTTGTCCGCGTTCAGGCAGTAAAGCATCAGGCCTGCCATGGTAACGATCGGGATCAGAGCCTCCACCATATTCGGGAGTCTGGTCTTTTTTTCATTTGCCATAAATTTACCCCTCTTTCTTGAATGAATTGTTGTACCGGGCCCCTTCCGGGATCCGGCAGTCATTTATATACTCCTCGGGTGCCGGCGCCTTCCCCAAAGCACCGGACGCCCCAATTCATATCTGATTATATCACAGGTATTAAATATTTGTAAAATATTTATAAAATTACATTTCCAGTTCTCCGCCGATTGCTGCCTCAACTGCATTGATGAGGGAATCATCTTTCAGCAACTGCTCGCAGTACTCGATATCCTCATACAGCGGTCTGTCCTCATCCAGAGTCGGCACGCCCTTGCGAACCAGGTCGTAAGCAGCCTGGGTGCCCTTGCCGAGACCCTTGTTGCCTCTCATGTCGATACCCTGGCATGCAACCATAAGCTCCATAGCCAGAACTCTTCTCACGTTGCGGCCAATCTCAGCAGCCTGTCTTGCAGCGATGGTACCCATGGATACATGGTCCTCCTGGCCTGCGGAAGACGGGATGGAGTCAACAGATGCCGGGTGAGCAAGAACCTTGTTCTCGGAAACCATGGCAGCTGCGGAGTACTGAACAATCATGAAACCGGAGTTAACGCCGCCGTGATTGGTCAGGAATGCCGGAAGGCCGCTGTAAGCCGGGTTTACAAGACGCTCGATGCGGCGCTCGGAAACATTGGCCAGCTCAGCCTCTGCGATCTTCAGGAAGTCAAACGGAAGAGCCATCGGCTGGCCGTGGAAGTTACCGCCGGAGATGCCTGCTCTGTCCTCTTTGAAGATCAGCGGGTTGTCGGTTACGGAGTTGATCTCGATATCAACGTGCTCCTTGACGTAGTTGATAGCGTCCTTGGAAGCGCCGTGAATCTGCGGTGTGCAGCGCAGGGAGTAAGCATCCTGTACGCGGATTTCGCCCTGACGGGTGGTGTTCTTGCTGCCGTCCAGCAGACGGAGAAGGTTCTTCGCAGTGATGCCCTGGCCGTGATGCGGACGAATCTCGTGTACTCTCGGCTGAAGTGCATCGGTAACACCGTTCTGTGCCTCGAAGCAGAGTGCATCTGCGATATCGGCAATCTTCGCCAGCTTGATGGCATCATACAGTGCCAGAGCGCCGACAGAAGTCATAGCCTGGGTACCGTTGTTCAGTGCAAGGCCTTCCTTGGCGCCCAGAACGATCGGAGTGATGCCTGCTTTCTTCATGGCCTCGCCGCCGGCCATCAGCTCGCCCTCATACCAGGCCTTGCCCATACCGATCATAACCAGAACCATGTGGGACAGCGGAGCCAGGTCGCCGGAAGCGCCCAGGGAACCCTTCTCCGGGATGAACGGGGTAACGCCCTTGTTCAGCATGTCAATCATGGTCTGCACGGTCTCCAGACGGATACCGGAGAAGCCCTTGGAAAGGTTATTCACACGAAGAAGCATGATGCCTCTTGCCACATCCTCCGGGAACGGATCGCCGCCGCCTACTGCGTGGGTGATGATCAGATTTCTCTGAAGCTTTGTGCACTCATCCTGGCTGATAACAACATCGCTGAACTTGCCGAAACCGGTGGTGATACCGTATACGGTCTTCTTCTCTGCAACCAGTTCATCGACAACCTTTCTGGATTCCAGAATCTTATTTCTGCTCTCTTCGGAAAGCTCTACAAACGCGTGGTTGCGGCACACAGCTGCAATCTGATCAATCGTGAGGTCCTGACCTGTGATGATAACTTTTTCCATGATCTTATTTCTCCTTTTCCTTACAAAATGACGATGCGGCTCCCTTTTTATGTCATTTCCCGGGATGTTATCATGGAAACCGCATACGTCATATTTATAATACACTATAATTACGGGTTCATTATACGTCCACAGCGTCTAAAAATCGTCAATTATTTTGACATATCGACGATTTTGGATCATTTTAGCGAAAAAGATCCTTCAAAATGCGGAATAGTAGCACATTAGCATGTTTTCACTTTATCACGCTAAAATTTTTGATTTATTTCGTTATATTTCTAATTTGTTATCACATTAGCACGTTAAAGTGCCCCAATATCATATCCCGCTCCTTTCTCTGCAGATTCTCTGAATGTCATTTTTCGCCTGCAGAACCTGCCCGCGGCTTTGAAAAAAAACGGCCGGATCGCTTTCCTGCGATCCGACCGCAAATATACTACGAAAACTTTTCTTCTGCCTGCGCAATCACCATCTGTGTCACCGGGTTTCCGATCTTTTCCGAGATGGTCTTTGCCTTTTCCAGATGAAGCCGTGCTTCACTGACCTTATCCGTTGCCAGGCAGACCAGGGCGAGATACCCCTCGGTCCGTTCCAGGCCCCAGCGATAGCCGTTCTTTTCCAGACTCTCCCTGGCCTTGTCCAGATAAATATAGCTCTCTGCATACCGCTTCTGCTGATACTTCACCTGCCCGATATTGGAATAAATCTGGGCCAGACCATTGGTGGCCGCCGTTCCCTGCCCGATGCGCACGCCTTCATTATAATTGCGGAGCGCCTCATCATACCTCTCCTGGGCCCGGTAAATATC
>DGRU01000145.1:24356-37391 GCA_002390025.1 Lachnospiraceae bacterium UBA4380 | reverse complement strand
CGGCTGCAACAGCCCTGTGATCTGGATCGAGGCATGGGATATGGTTAAGGCCGATCCCCGGATCCTTCTGCCCGGCAGCAGCGTGCAGGAGAGATGGGCGCGGGACGATTTCGGACTTCATGTTCTCTGGTATGCCGCCCGCAACAGGGTCCTGACACCCAGGGCCGCGGAGGTAATGATCGTTCTTGCGGAAAAAAAGAAGACTTTCTCAAAACTTCTCTTCCGTGCCCTGTGTTCGGCCTATGAGATGTGGGATGAGGAGTGCAGGATCCTGTCGCATGAGGACTCTGGCAGGACGGCCGGAGCCCAGGAGGGCACACCGGATCCTTCCCGGACAGATTCTACTCTGACAGATTCTTCCCTGACAGATACTTCTCTGACAGAGTCTTTCATGACAGACATGCAGGATCACGGTGATGCGGCGGAAGAGGCCGCGCAGATGAAAACACAGATGCTGCGCGCTGCCTGTATCCTTCTGGTGCGCGGACAGGATCTGTCACTGCAGGCTCACAAGTGGTACGCCCGCGCCGTGGAGGCAGATATTCCGCTGACCAATCTGGAGGAAAACTGGCGCAGAAGCATGCCTGTGGAAGATGTCGATTACCGCATTCCGGCGGGACGCAATGCTGTGCTGCGCACGACGGCCTCCCGGGCAGTCCGCGCGGTGGTGGTCTATGACCGTTTCCGAGGTGAGGAGGTCTTCCCGGTCCGTCATGGAGTCGCTTTTCTGGCTGTCTACGGTGATGCCAATACAATTTTTCTGGAGGATGAGGAGGGCAACCGCTACGCGAAGAGCCTTCCCTACGCCCTGGATGAAAAGCCGGCGCAGCAGGACGGCGATGCTCCGGAGAATCCCTACGCCCTCGCGGAGTGGATCGGATTCGGAAGCCGTACAGGCCTGAGCCTCAGGGTCGAACCCAGAGAGGACGATCCGGTCTCGGAACAGTTTGCAAAAGCGGTCGGAAGTCTTCTGGACAGTGGTCTTCTGACCGGAGAAGCCCGAACGAAGCTGCTGCTGATGTGCCTTTCGGACAGCAGCGGAAAACAGGATTACCTGCGTTTTTATCTGTCCAAGGCGGATCCTTCTCAGGGAGATACCAAAGAGCGGGCCAGTCTTCTGGGCTACCTTGCTGCGGCGGGGGAATATGAAAAAGCCATGCGCTGGCTCATGACATACGGAACAGAGGGAATCGGCGCACAATTACTGGGTAGTATCAGTGTCGGGTCTGCCTGGGAAGGCGGCGCACAGACAGCGCTCGTCCCCCTTGGCTGGGAGGCCTTTTTGCGCGGCAACGAGAGCGCCGGCCTTCTGGAACGTCTCTCCGCTTCTTTCAGCGGTCTTTCCGGGGAACTTTTACGGCTCAGGAAAGCGTGTGCGGATTCAGGCCTGTCCACCACGGAGCTTGACCGGCGGATCATCCGCCAGGTCCTCTACAGCGGGGCAGTCGCAGCGGAGCACGGGCAGATCATTGTCAGTGCGGGCAGAAAACTGGAAGACGCATTCCTGCCCTCTGTTGCACAGTATGCTGATTTTGCTTTTTCAAACGGAATATCAATGGGAAACCGTATGACAGATCTGATCGCCGGCCTGATCGCCGACGGCGGAGCAGCCGCGGCAATGTCCGGTGCGGTGAGCGGTGCCCGGGCAGCAGCTGCCGGGATCGCCGGCCCTTCGGACAGGAATGTCTCCGGTGCGGGAAAGCAGGCTGAACGGGAGGAAATCCCGGATATCTGCCGCATCGCCTGCCTGAAGGAATTGTCCATGAGACAGGGAGAGATTTCCGGGCGTGAGCGCTCGGCTGCAAAAGCCAGCCTATCTGTGCTTTTGTCCAAAGGGATCATCTTCCCCTTCTACAGACAGTTCCCCGGTTATGATGACCGGCTGGATCTCTATGCGGAAGAGACGCTGGTTCAGTATCATCCGTCGGAACCGGATGACGGCTCCGGCCGCAATATTGTTTTCCATTATACGACTTCAAGGAGAGGGGAAGCGGGAAGTTACCGCACCCGTCCCATGAAGGAGATGTACAGAGACTTTTATGTGTCGGGCTTCCTGCTCTTTTTCGGGGAACAGATGCATTACTATATCACAGACGATGCCGCCGGCAGGCATGTGGTGCAGAGCGGGATCATCGGACAGGACGCCCGGATCCTGGACAACTGTTCCGGCCGGTTCGGCCTGATCAACGAGACGACGCGGGCCGCTGCCCTCCGGGAATATGACGAGGCTCTCTCTCTTCTGACAGGATATTATCGCAGGAGCTATCTGGAGAGCGAACTGTTCCGCAGATGAGGCGGACAGCCTCAGGGGGCCTGTCAGAAAAAATTCTATAATAAATAATTCCGGCAAAAAAAATGCGGAATAAATAGTCCGGAAAAAACAGTCCGGTATTTCTCTTGCGGCAGCTGCCGGCCAGATGCTGACGTCCCGGCGGGCGAAAATGTCTGCGCACTGCTGCGCTCCGGCATGTCTGTAAAGAGTGTGATTGATCAAGGAGGTTACAGTCACAGGGATGATCATATCCAAATCACCAGCGGGCAAATTCATGCTGGGCATTGATCTGTCCGATGAATATTGTCAGATTTCATATTTATATAATAAGCGGGCGCGTTTCGGCCGCGGCTTTGTCAATGCCGCGACCGGCGGAATCTCACGTGAACCGGTGACTTTCTCTGCTGTCAAGGGACAGGAGGCCTACGAGATCCCGGTGGTCCTCTGCAAGAAGGAGGGCTCTTCGGTCTGGCTGGCGGGTCAGGCGGCACTTGAGGCTGCACAGGACGGCGAGGGCACTGCCGTGACCGGTCTTCTGCAGAAAGCTCTCAGGGATGCCCCGGTCATGGTGGAGGGGGAAGAGTATAATGCCGGCTCCCTTCTGGCCCTCTTTCTCCGCAGATGTCTCGCCATGCTCGAGCCGGAGATCGCACCCGAACAGATCGCGGCTGTCGTATTCACGGCCCCCGGCATGGATTATGCCATGGAGCAGGTCCTTCTGCGTTCTTTTTCCCGTCTTGAGACCGGGGCGCAGCAGGTCCTGTGCGAGAGCCGCCAGGAGTCTTTTTTCAGCTACATGCTTATGCAGGACGCCGAACAGCGGCGGGCCGGCATGCTGCTCTGTGAGTACGGGGCTGACGGCAATCTGTCCTTCTCGACACTTCTCTATAACCGCCGGACCAGTCCGGTGGTCTACTGGGCGCAGACAGGGGAGAGGACCATACCGCCTTCCCTGCAGGGCGCAGCAAGAGACCGGGAGTTTACGGCCGCGGTACGGGAATTTCTGCAGCAGAATGAGGCCTCGGCTGTCTATCTGACAGGGGAGGGCTTCCGCGGCGGATGGATGAAGGACGCGGCAATGTTTTTGTGCCGGGGCAGAAGGGTTTTTCAGGGAGAGAATCTCTTCAGCAAGGGAGCGGCCTACAGCGCCCTGCTCCATGTGGACAAACCCTCCGAGATTCCGGACAGCATCTTTCTGGCACAGGATGCCCTTCGCTCCAATATCGGCATCGAAGTGCTCCTCCGTGAGCAGAAGGGATACCATGTCCTGCTCGACGCGGGCGTGAAATGGTATAACGCGGAGGTGGAGGAGGATTTCATCCTGGAGAACGGCAAGGAGTTCAGCCTGCTGCAGACCCCGGTGACCGGCGGCGAACCGCAGCAGCTGACCGTCAGGCTGGACGGGCTTCCGGACAGACCGGACCGGACGACCCGCCTGCGGGTTCTTCTCTCCATGCCCGCTGCGGACCGCCTGCGGGTCCAGATCAGGGATCTGGGCTTCGGGGACATTTTCCCCTCGGGCGGAGGAGCCTGGGAGGAGACCTTCGCTGTCTGATGCAGAGAAAATAATAGAATGTCCCGACGGACAGAACTAATACAATGCCCGGTGGGCAGGATATAAAAAGACTTCCCGATGGACAGGAAAACTACGATGACCGACAGGCAGGAAATGAAAAATTCCTGACAGACGGGATAAAGAAACATGTGTACAAGCAGCCGTTGCGCGCAGTTTTTTCTAAGGAGCAGCAGATGGGCAGGGTTTTGACAGTGACCGGCAGGCTTGCCGATACGCCGTACAGAATACGCAAGATAGAGCGGAATGTGTATTCCGCGGAGGAACTGTGCTATTCACTGGCGCAGTGCGCCGACTTCATGGACGAAGAGATCATGGATCCCGAACTGGCGGAATGGCTCTCGGAATCCTGCGGCCTCCATGAGCTGGCGAGGACCCTGCAGGGACTTCTGCGGGGCCGTCATACACCCAAAGACTTCGTCGGAACGATCCTGCGGGAATGTGCCTGTCTTCCCCCGGGAGAGACTGCAAAAGTTCTGGCCCGCATGGAAGCGGGAAGGGGAATGGAGTCCATCTCCAGGGATCTGTCCCGCGCCCAGTCGCTTGCCGGCCGGGGACATATGCGCCAGGCGCAGAATACTTACACGGAGCTTCTTGACAGGCTCCCTGACATGGAACGCGGAACCAGGGCGCAGATTTGGAAGGAAAAGGGGCTCCACTATGCGGACAGCTTTATGTTTGAGCGCGCGGCGGACTGTTTCCGCCAGGCTTATGAACTGTCGCCGGTCCCCGAGCACGCATTCTGGTATGTCGCTTCCTTATATATGAGCATGGACGGAGAGGACTACAGGCATTTCCTGGAAGAGCACCCCGCATTTTACGAGAGCGCCTATCAGGTGGAACAGCGCGCCGCGAAAGCGGAGAGCCGGTTCAAATCCGGCAGTGAGAGCCGGCAGCTGCGAAGGCTCCGCCAGCTCAGGCGGGAGAAACAGGAGGAAGCCTTTTCCTCCAGACTCGGCCACACACTGAAGGGCATGCAGGAGGACTATCGCCAGCGAGTGTCGGCATCGGTGTGAGCGGAAAGGAGAGCTGCCGGGCCGGGACAGTCAGAACCGTCCCCAGTGTCCCACCGGCCCGGCAGTTTGTTTTAATGTTGACGAATGAATTCAGCTGGGGTATTCTATTTTGCGTATTTTTTATCGCAGATAAAATGGAACCTGTATTTACGGCGGATGAATGCCGGACCTATTCCTGAGAGGAGAAATTCATGGCGACAGACAGATATTCGAGCCCGCTTTCCGAGCGTTATGCGAGCAGGGAGATGCAGTATATTTTTTCACAGGACATGAAATTCCGTACCTGGAGGAAGCTGTGGATCGCACTGGCTGAGATCGAGCAGGAGCTCGGCCTTCCAATCACGGACGAGCAGATCGCGGAACTGAAGGCACATGCAGAAGACATCAATTATGAAGATGCCCGCGCCCGTGAGAAGGTGGTGCGCCACGATGTTATGAGCCATGTATATGCCTATGGACTGCAGTGCCCCAAGGCAAAGGGCATCATCCACCTCGGCGCGACCAGCTGTTATGTCGGCGACAATACAGATATCATCATTATGCGTGAGGCCCTCAGGCTTGTGCGCAAAAAGCTGATCAATGTCCTGGCCAAGCTGGCAGCCTTTGCTGATGAGTACAAGTCCATGCCCACACTGGGATTCACGCATTTCCAGCCGGCGCAGCCCACGACGGTGGGCAAGCGCGCCACCCTGTGGATGCAGGAATTCGAGCTTGCACTGGCAGAAGTGGAGCATGCGGCTTCCAGCCTGCGCCTGCTGGGCAGCAAGGGCACGACCGGCACACAGGCTTCCTTCCTCGAGCTTTTTGACGGCGATCTGGACAAGGTGGACCGCCTCGATCCCATGCTTGCAGAGAAGATGGGCTTTGACCGCTGCTTTGCGGTTTCCGGCCAGACCTATCCCCGTCTCCTCGATACGATCGTGGTGAACGCGCTGGCCATTACGGCTTCTGCCGCCATGAAGATGGCCACGGATATCCGGATCCTGCAGCATCTCAAGGAAGTGGAAGAGCCTTTTGAAAAGACACAGATCGGTTCCTCCGCAATGGCTTACAAGCGCAATCCCATGCGAAGCGAGCGCATCTGCTCCCTGGCGCGCTATGTGATGGCGGATGTCCTCAATCCCGCCGTGACCGCGGGCACTCAGTGGTTTGAGCGGACACTGGACGATTCCGCCAACAAGAGGATCTCCGTTCCGGAGGGATTCCTTGCCCTGGACGGCATCCTTGACCTCTGCCTGAATGTCACGGACGGCCTCAAGGTCTATCCCAAGGTCATCGAGAAACGCCTTCGCAGTGAACTGCCCTTTATGGCGACTGAAAATATCATGATGGATGCCGTCAAGGCAGGCGGCGACCGCCAGGAGCTCCACGAGCGCATCCGCACCCTGTCCATGCAGGCCGGACGCCGCGTCAAGGAAGAAGGCCTGGACAACAATCTTCTCGATCTCATCGCAGCAGATCCTGCTTTCGGCATGTCCCTGGAGGATCTGGAGAAGACCATGGAGCCCTCCCGCTATATCGGCTGTGCCCCCCATCAGGTTGAGCGCTATCTCAATGAAGTGATCCGCCCGATCCTGGATGCCAACAGAGAACTCCTGGGCGTCGAGGCACAGATCAACGTCTGATTTTCCGGTCAGAATGGACGGAACAACAGTTTTATTTCCAGATTCACCACGGAGGAAAAAGAAAGAATTATGGTAAAAGCAGTAGTAGGTGCGAACTGGGGAGACGAGGGCAAGGGAAAGATCACAGATACACTTGCCGACGGCGCAGATGTTGTCATTCGTTTCCAGGGCGGTGCGAACGCAGGACATACCATCGTCAATGAGTATGGCAAATTTGCCCTGCACACACTTCCTTCCGGCGTTTTTCATCAGAGCGTCATGAACATCATCGGAAACGGTGTGGCACTCAACATCCCCATTCTGATGAATGAGCTCAGGAGCATCGAGGACCGCGGCGTACCCGCTCCGCAGCTGATGATCTCCGACCGCTGCCAGGTCGTCATGCCCTATCACATTCTGTTTGACAAATGCGAGGAGGAGCGCCTGGCGGGCAAGTCCTTCGGATCCACCCAGTCCGGCATTGCGCCTTTCTATTCCGATAAATATGCCAAGGTCGGCTGGCAGGTCAACGAGCTCTTTATGAGCGACGATGAACTCATGGAAAAAATCGAGCGCATCTGCGTGCAGAAGGACATTCTCCTGACACACCTGTATCACACAGATCCGATCGACCGTGCGGAACTGATCGAGACCATCCACAGCTACCGGGACATGATCGCCCCCTATGTGGGAAATGTCAGCGAGTTCCTTGAAAATGCGGTCAAAGAGGATAAGACCATTCTTCTGGAGGGCCAGCTCGGAACCCTCAAGGATCCCGACCACGGAATCTATCCCATGGTCACCTCCTCCTCGACACTGGCTGCCTTCGGCGCAATCGGCGCAGGCATTCCTCCCTATGAGATCCGCCAGGTCGTCGTGGTCAACAAGGCATACTCCTCCGCAGTGGGCGCAGGCGAATTCGTCTCCGAAATCTTCGGAGAGGAAGCAGACGAGCTGCGCAGACGCGGCGGCGACGGAGGCGAATACGGCGCCACCACCGGCAGACCCCGCCGCATGGGCTGGTACGACTGTGTCGCTTCCCGCTATGGCTGCCGCCTGCAGGGCGCGACCGATGTCGCTTTCACCGTCCTCGATGTCCTGGGCTATCTCGATGAGATCCCGGTCTGTGTCGCCTATGAGATTGACGGCGTACAGACGAAGGAATTCCCCGTGACCAGGCTGCTCGCGAAAGCGAAACCTGTCTATGTCACCCTTCCGGGCTGGAAGTGCGACATTCGCGGCATCAAAAAATACGAGGACCTTCCCGAGAACTGCCGCAATTACATCGAATTTATCGAAAAAGAGATCGGTTATCCCATTACGATCGTGTCCAATGGACCCGAAAGGCATGACATCATCTACCGTTAAAGACGATCAAGCGGACGTTTCATGCACGGACATTTGAAAATGAAAAGTCGTCACAGCATACATCCTTTGGAGTCCGGCGTACTTCGCATGGAGGTACTAAAACTCGCATACAGCATATGCTTCGCTAAGTACATCTGAATGCTCAGTACAAGGGCCTCCGTCAGGATGTATGCTGTTCCGGCTAAGCACCTGCAGCAGATGTATGCGGAAAAAACGGCAATGCCTGAAGGCACGCGGCAGTCATACGGGTTCATTCTATATATAAGGAATAGATATAAGGAATAGTCATGGGTGTAGAGGAAAAAAGAGGCGCTTCAGAAAAGAAGGGCGTATCCGGAAAAGAGAGTGCGGTTGATCGGGTCCGCCGTATCGCCGCGCTGGCCGGGGTGGTCCTGCTGGTCGGTCTGTATCTTGTCACGTTTGTGCTGGCAGTCATCGGCAATGCGAGGAGCACGCAGCTGCTGCGCTTTTGCTTTGGCATGACCATTTTTGTTCCGCTCTTTATCTGGGTCGTCACCTGGTGTGCCGGCGTTCTTTTCCACAAGAAGACTTTCGCAAGCATAAACCTGCTCGATTCCGACAAGGAGGAGCGCAGGCGGATGGAGGATGCAGTCGCGCGGCAGATGGAAGCGGACAGGCAGGAGATTGAAAAATAATGCCGATGCATTATTAGTTAATCCGGATGATTCTGCCGTCAGGCAGCGAAACATCCTGTGATCGCATCGGATGCCGCCCCGGCGGGCAGCATGGTCGAAAAAGCCTGCAAAAAGAAACAATTAAAAGCTCCGTGGAGCTGTAAAAAAGCTATTGACAAGGGTCGGCGGCAATGTTAACATATCATTTGTGTCGACAGGCACTTGCATACAATCAAGCAGAGCAACACTCTCACCCAGCGGCGCAGGCTTCTGGTGTTTATATCTGGTTCATTCTTCCGACCCTGTCTTGCGGCAGTGTCAGGCTGCTTTCAGGCTGAGACAACGGGTGAGAAGAGGGCAGACAGACATTTGTGAGACAGTGGGGCTTTGCACCACTGTTTTTTTGCGCCAGGGCGCGTGGAGGCTATGAAAGTAAATAATAGAGACAGGGACAGAGACGATTTGTTCATCAATGAGAGGATTCGTGACAGGGAAGTACGAGTGATTTCCGCTGAAGGCGAGCAGCTGGGGATCATGTCTTCCAGAGATGCGCTGAAGCTTGCAGAGGAAGCCGGCCTTGATCTGGTCAAGATCTCCCCGAATGCGAAGCCCCCCGTATGCAAAATAATCGATTACGGTAAATACAAATACGAGAAGACACGCAAGGAAAAGGATGCCAAGCGCAAACAGCACATCGTTGAGATCAAGGAGATCAGGCTTTCTCCCAACATCGATACAAACGATCTTGCCACCAAGGTCAACGCTGCACGCAAATTCCTCACCAAGGGCAACAGGGTCAAGATCACCCTTCGTTTCCGCGGCCGTGAGATGGCACATATGAGTTCCAGTGCTCATATCCTTTCCGATTTTGCAAATCAGCTGACTGACTGCGCGGTCGTCGAAAAAGCACCCCGCGTGGAAGGACGTTCCATGACCATGTTTTTAGCTGAAAAGCGCTGAACCGCAGACGGCACTATTATTGTGCGGGCCAATTCCGCACATAAGCGGTCACCGTTTTGGAAGAACAGTTAAGATAAAGGCTCCGGCCGAAGCAGGAGGACAAATGTCCGCGGGAGAGAAGAGAATTCCTTTTTTCCGGGAGAAAGCTTCACCGACCGGTGCCAGTACCCTGCCGTGGATTTTCGGTGCAGGGTATCACAGACACGAAGGAAACGCACGAATCAGTTAAACTGCCGGCCATGCATTTTTGAGGTGGAATGGCAGAGGAGCGCTGCACACAGTGCGCAATGACAAGGAGGAAAGACACATGCCTAAGATGAAAACCAAAAGAGCCGCGGCTAAGCGTTTCAAAGTGACCGGCACCGGCAAGATCAAGAGGTTCAAAGCTTATAAGCGCCACATCCTGACCAAGAAGTCCACCAAGAGGAAGAGAGATCTGCGTCAGTCCACAATTCTTGACGAGACCAACGTCAAGAACATGAAGAAGGTCATGCCTTATCTCTGATTTTTTACAGAGATTCTAAATCGGACAGGCAGGACTTGCAGAAGGCTGCTCTCTGAGAATCCGGATCAGGGATTTTGTGATCTTTCAGGTCATGCGGAGCAGCATTGACACAGAATTTCAGGAAAAATGAGAGGTAATTAAAATGGCAAGGATTAAAGGCGCGATCAACGCGAAGAAAAAACATAAAAGAGTATTAAAGCTTGCAAAGGGCTACAGAGGAGCCCGTTCCAAACAGTACAGGATTGCCAAGCAGTCCGTTATGCGTGCAATGGCTTCTGCATTCGCAGGCCGCAAGCAGCGCAAGAGAGATATGCGCAGACTGTGGATCACCCGTATCAACGCAGCTGCAAGGATCAACGGCATCTCCTACAGCCAGATGATGCACGGCCTTAAGGTCGCAGGCGTTGAGATCAACCGCAAGATGCTCGCTGAGCTCGCTGTCAACGATGCAGCAGGTTTTGCTTCTCTTGCTGAGATCGCAAAGGCAAACGCTTAATTTCCGGTGGAATAACCGCCTGACAATCGTTTTTTGAATCATGGAACCTGTCCTGCATTCTGCGGGGCAGGTTTTTCTTTCTTGTTTTGTATTCCCCTGCATGATAAAGTTATATAGGAAAGGTTCGCGGCAGCAGTAAGGCCCGGTCAGGGGCTGCCGTGAGGAGGCTGTTTTGGGAGAACGTGGATTGATTGATTTTTGCCCGTGAGAATGTGCTGTGTTCTCCGGATGAATGCCTTGTCTGTGTCGTGGATGAATAATTTCTGAAAGGAGTGCGGAAATGAAGCCTTATGCATTTGGAATCGATATCGGCGGAACCACAGTCAAGTGTGGCTTTTTTAACTCTGACGGTACCTTTGTGGAGAAATGGGAGATCCCTACCAGAAAAGAAGATAACGGAGCAATGATCCTTCCCGATATTGCGGAGGCAATCAAGGCAAAGCTCGCGGAGCACGGGGTCAGCATGGATGATGTCGAGGGAATCGGCGTCGGTGTCCCCGGACCTGTCCTTGATGACGGCGTGGTAAACGGATGTGTCAACCTGGGATGGGGAGTTTTCAATGTTGCGGAGAAATTGTCCGGTCTTCTGGGTGATGTTCCCGTACAGGTCGGCAACGATGCAAATGTAGCGGCCCTCGGCGAGCAGTGGCTCGGCGGCGGCAAGGGCTTCAAAAATGTTGTCATGGTGACCCTGGGCACAGGCGTCGGCGGCGGAATCATCATCGGCGGCAAAATTCTCGCAGGCAGCCACGGGGCCGGCGGCGAGATCGGCCACATTCAGATGCGCAAAAACGAGACGGCGGTCTGCGGCTGCGGCAAGAAGGGCTGCCTTGAGCAGTACGCTTCCGCGACAGGCATTGTCCGCATGTCCAAGATCCTCCTCGAGAAGGACAAAAAGGATTCCTCCCTGCGCAGCCTTGCGGAAATCACCAGCAAGGATATTTTCGACGCCGCAAAGACAGGCGACGCACTCTCCCTGAAACTGGTTGATACCCTGGGCGAAATGCTGGGAACCGCTCTCGCCCATATCACTGCGGTCGTGGATCCTGATGTTATTGTCATCGGAGGCGGCGTCTCCAAGGCGGGCCAGATCCTTCTCGACGCGATCGAGAAGCACTATCGTCCCGTGGCTTTCCATGCCTGCCGCAGCACCCAGTTCAAACTGGCTGTTCTGGGAAATGACGCCGGCATGTACGGCGCGGTCCGCATGGTACTCAACAGCTGAATAAGGAAACTGACGGCAGAATCTGCCGACTGCAGGGGACCGGGAGATGACTCCCGGTCCTTTTTTGTGTCCGGACATTTGCGGAAGGAGCGGAGTTTTAGTTCGGTATTTGCGGCAGAAGAGGTTTTTGTGATCGATATTTACGGCTGAAATGGTCTTTGCGCCGTAGACAATCGGCGGAAATTGTTTATTCCCACGCATTTCAGTGTCTGCTATAGTACTTGTGGCTTAAAACAGACTCGGATGACTCTGTGGAGTACAGAATAATACAAAGGAAGTGAAAGAAATTGAAACTTGGTGAATGGATTGCCAGACACAGAATACTGATTTTGCTGATCGGCGTGCTGCTTCTGGTCCCGTCAGTGATCGGTATTGTGAAGACGCGGGTCAACTATGACCTTCTGAGTTATCTTCCGGACACACTGGAGACGGTGGAAGGTCAGGATATTATGGTGGATGAGTTCGGCACAGGTGCTTTTGCCATGTGCGTCGTCGACGGTATGCCCATGAAGGACGTACAGAAGATGGCGGACGAATTCAAGCAGATCGACCATGTCAAGGATGTGCTCTGGTACGGTGAGGTGATCGACATCAGTGTTCCCACACAGCTGCTGCCGGACAATCTGAGAAAAAAATTTTTTGAGGGCGACGCGCAGCTGATGGTGGTCTTCTATGACGACACCACCTCCTCGGACGAGGCCATGGGTGCCCTGACGGAAATGCGCCGGGTTGCCGATGAGCGCTGCTTTATCGGCGGCATGACCGGTATTGTCACGGACATCAAGGACCTGTGCATGCAGGAACTGCCCGTCTATGTAGTCATAGCGGGTATCCTGAGCTTTATTATCCTTCTGCTTGCGACGGAATCCTATATTGTACCCGCCTTTTTCCTGATCGGCATCGGCGTCTCGATCCTCTACAACCTGGGCAGCAACTTTTTCCTGGGCTCCATCTCCTATGTCACACAGGCGCTGACGGCGGTCCTGCAGCTGGCTGTCACGACTGACTACTCGATCTTCCTGCTGGAGAGCTATGAGGAAAACAAGAAAAAGTATCCCGAAAACCGCGAGAAAGCCATGGGTGTGGCCATCAGCCAGACCTTCCGCTCGATCGTAGGAAGCTCCGTCACGACCGTAGCCGGCTTCCTCGCCCTCTGCGTCATGACCTTCGCCCTGGGCAAAGATATCGGTATTGTCATGTCGAAGGGAGTTCTGATCGGCGTCCTGTGCTGTGTCACCATCCTGCCCGCTATGATCCTCGTTTTCGACAAACTGATCGAGAAGACATCGCACAAGCGCATTATTCCAAGCCTGGATAAGGTAAGCGGCTTTATTATCCGCCATTACAGGGTCTGGGTCCTGATCTTTCTGCTCATGGCGGC
>DGRU01000145.1:8415-24235 GCA_002390025.1 Lachnospiraceae bacterium UBA4380 | reverse complement strand
TGCCGGATGATATCCTGAGCAATATGGCTAACAAAAAACTGCAGGATACTTTCCATATGAATGCGACGCATGTCATTCTGCTGGACAAGGATCTGGACGGAGGCACAAAAAGAAAGATCATGTCGGAGGTGGAAGATCTGGAGGGCGTGAAGTCCACAGTGAGTATCTCCTCCCTGATCGGTCCTCTTTTCCCCAGGGAGATGATTCCGGACGATATCCTGAATATGCTGGAGAGCGATCAGCACGAGATGGGACTGGTGGTGTCGGAGTATGAACCTGCAACACCGGAGGTAAATGCCCAGATCGCAGAGATCAACTCCATCGTGAAGACGAAGGATCCCGGCGCCCTGGTCATCGGCGAAGCTCCCATGATGAAAGACCTGGAGGATACGACCAATGTAGACCTGCAGCGTGTCAACTTCCTCTCCATGGCGGCGATTTTTATCATCATCCTGCTGGTGTTCAAATCCATCTCGCTCCCCTTCCTGCTGGTGCTGGTCATTGAATTCGCCATCAATGTAAATATGGCGGTCCCTTACTATCAGCACATCAGTCTGGCTTTTGTCGCCAGCATCGTCATCGGCACGATCCAGCTGGGCGCGACGGTTGATTACGCGATCCTGATGACCAGCCGCTACCTTGCGGAGCGCATGGCCGGCAGGACAAAGATGGAATCCGTTTCCATTGCCCACAGGACCTGCATCCTGTCCATTATCACCAGCGGTCTGAGCTTCTTCGTGGCGACATTCGGTGTCTCTGCCTATTCCCGCGTCGACATGATCGGATCCATCTGCACCCTGCTGGCAAGAGGCGCTCTGGTCAGTATGGCCTCGGTCATCCTGCTCATGCCCG
Source organism: Lachnospiraceae bacterium UBA4380 (assembly GCA_002390025.1). Classification (GTDB taxonomy): domain Bacteria; phylum Bacillota; class Clostridia; order Lachnospirales; family Lachnospiraceae; genus CAG-791. Next base: position 23,383 of record DGRU01000145.1, on the reverse strand, counting down.
CCATGTTCATCATCTTTGACGGCCTGATCATGCGCACGACCATGGGTTTCCGCAGCAAAGGAGCCTCTGCCGCCGGCAAACCGGCCCTCAAGAGCCGCTGAGGGAGCAGATCCATAAAACAATCGGATAAATGAAACAAGAATAAAGCCTGTTCTCCGTGGTGTGTGACTCCGGAGAGCAGGCTTTTTTCATGGCGCAGTGTCTGCGGCTTCAGTCACGGGACGGACACGCGGGACCCGCCATACAATTCTGAATTGTTTTGAGAAATCAGTTATCTTGCTGTAATCAGCAATAATCAGCAGCAAGCAGTGTAAAAGGGTCGATCTGCACCGACAAGCTCCCTCGTTGTGCCATTGTTACAAAAATATCAAAATAGTGAGCGCGCTAACTGACAAATTATACTATAAGGAAAATAAAAATGGTCTTCATTTTATGCAATATTCGTCAAAATAATCTAAAAATCGAGAATTGTATTTGTGCAATATTGGGATTATAATGTTAATGTCACTAATTTATATATACCGTACGGGGGAGAAAGTACGGTTCCTATTTGGGGAGGTGTTGATATGTATGCAATTATCTCGTTCATACCGATTGTTGTGACGATCGTCCTGATGGTCGGTTTCAACTGGCCCGCAAAAAGGGCTCTGCCCCTTGCATGGATACTCGCCGTTATCATCGGCGTTTTCGTCTGGAAAATGCCCTTTTTCAGCACAGACGGAACCAGTGCAGTAGGACAGACACTGACAGGTTTCCTCAGCGCGTTTGAGGTCCTTGTCATCATCTTCGGCGCGATCCTGATCATGAATACTCTTTCACAGTCAGGCGCGATGGCCGCAATCAACGGCATGTTCAAGAGTATTACTCCTGACGCAAGACTGCAGGCTATCATCATCGGCTTCATCTTCGGTGCATTCATTGAAGGTGCTGCAGGATTCGGTACACCCGCCGCTCTGGCAGGTCCCCTCCTGATTTCCGTCGGCTTCCCGCCCCTTTGCGCGGCAATGGTCGCCCTGATCTACAACTCCGTACCTGTATGTTTCGGCGCAGTAGGTACTCCTACCAACACCGCATATGCGACTGTCAAGGATGCCGTTACAGGCCTGGGCGGCAATGGCGATGCATGGAAGATGGCACTGACTTTCTGGTCTGCCCTTCCTCTGGCAATCGGCGCTGCGATCATCATGATCATCGGTGTCGGCTTTGTCTGCAAATTCTACGGCAAGGACAGGAAGTTCAGCGATGTCTTCCCTGTAGTCCCTTACATCATCTTTGTTACACTCGTCTTTGACGTATTCTATCTGCTGATCGCTGCATTCATCGGTCCGGAGCTGGTCTCCCTGCTGGCAGCCATCATCTCTCTGTTCGTCGTAATGTTCACCACCAAGAAGGGCTTCCTGGTTCCCAAGGAAGTGTGGACATTCGATAAGAAGGAAAACTGGGACAGCACATGGCTTTCCACCACCAAGGTTCCCGAGCCCAAGCAGAGTGATATGAACCTGGTCAAGGCATGGACTCCCTATGTTCTGATCGCAGCAATCCTCGTCATCACTCGTGTTGCCCAGAGATTTGAGGTCAACGCAGGCAATTCCGGCTGGGCTGACAAGCTCAAGGGCGTCACAGTCGGTACAGGACAGAGCAACATCATCCTCGGTGCAAACTGGAACTGGGCAATCTGCTGGAGCCCCGGTATTGTTTTCATCATCGTAGCTCTGATCACGATCGGCCTGCACGGCATGAGCGGCGAGCGTGTCAAGATGGCATGGCAGGGTGCTCTCAAGCAGGTCAGCGGCGCTGCAATCGCACTGCTCTTCGGCGTGGCAATGGTCAATATTTTCCGCTTCACTTCCATGCCCGCAGACCAGATCCCCGCAGGCGTGGCAGAGGGCGTCTCCTACTCCATGCTGTATGCAATGGCCAAGGGACTGGCTGACATTGCCGGCCGCGGCTATCTGGTCATCGCTCCTTTCATCGGTGTTCTTGGTTCCTATATGTCCGGTTCCAACACCGTATCGAACACACTGTTCAGCTCCCTGCAGTTCACTACAGCAGGTATCGTAGGACTTCCTTATGTCCTGATCGTTGCTCTGCAGAATAACGGCGGCGCGATCGGCAACATGATCTGTGTCAACAACGTTGTCTCCGCATGTGCGACAACCGGTACCAACGGAAATGAAGGCCGTATCATCAGAGCCAACATTATCCCCTGCGCAGTCTTCTGCATTGTCGTCGTAGTTGTTATGCTCGTTGCGATTGCGATGGGGATCAATCCGGAAGCACTGCCTTATGCATAATCAGGTACAGTGCAGCCTGAGAGATCCGCTTTGAATTGATTGAATGGCATGTTATGAAAAACATAAATGGGGTAGTATCACAAGGTGTAATCTGAAACTATTAACATTTATCAATAAAGGAGAATGCAAATGGCTCAATACAATCAGGTGACCCCCGAGATTATCGAACAGCTGAAGGTTGCGGCGAACGGACATGTGTATGTCGGAGAAGACATCAACGAAGACTACATGCGTGACGAGATGCCCATCTATGGCAAGAAGATGCCCGATGTTCTGATCCAGCCTCTGACCACGGAGGAAGTCTCCGCAGTCATGAAGATCTGCAATGACAATCTGATCCCTGTAACCCCCCGCGGCGCAGGTACAGGTCTGGTCGGCGCCAGCGTTGCCGTACTCGGCGGCGTTATGCTCGACACCCAGAAGATGAATAAGATTCTCGAGTATGACTATGAGAACATGGTAGTCCGCGTACAGCCCGGCGTACTGCTCAACGATCTCGCTGAGGATTGTGTACGTCAGGGACTGCTGTATCCCCCGGATCCCGGTGAGAAGTTTGCCTGCCTGGGCGGCAACGTCTCCACCAACGCCGGCGGCATGCGCGCAGTTAAATACGGCGCAACACGTGATTATGTCCGTGCAATGAAAGTTGTCCTGGCAAACGGTGAAGTCGTAGACTTCGGCGCACAGGTCAGCAAGACCTCCACAGGCTACAGCCTGATCAACCTCATGGTCGGTGCTGAAGGCACACTCGGCGTTATCACCGAGCTGACCCTCAAGATCATCCCTGCTCCCAAGGCAGTCGTATCCCTGATCATCCCCTTCGAGGATCTGGAGACCGCTATCTCCACAGTTCCGAAGATCAAGATGGCTCAGCTGGATCCTCAGGCTCTGGAGTTCATGGAGAGAGAGATCATCCTCTCCAGTGAGCGCTTCATCGGCAGAGAGACTTTCCCCAAGTCCCTGGACGGACAGGAGATCGGCGCATATCTGCTGGTCACCTTCGACGGAAAAGATGAAGAAGAGCTGAACAACGTTGTTGAGCAGGCCTGTGAGCTGGTTCTCGAGGCAGGCGCAATCGACGTCCTCGTCGCAGACACATCCACCAAGATCAAAGATGCATGGGCTGCACGTTCCAGCTTCCTCGAGGCAATCGAGTCCGAGACCAAGCTGCTTGACGAGTGCGACGTCGTTGTCCCGATCAACAAGATCGCTGAGTTCCTCACCTTCGCCAAAGAGTTCGGTGCAGAGTGCGGTCTGGAGATCAAGAGCTTCGGCCACGCAGGTGACGGCAACCTCCACATCTACCAGTGCAGCAATGACCTGGAGGAGGAAGAGTTCAAGAGACGTGTCGACAAGTACTTCAACGTACTGTACAAACGCGCTACCGAGATCGGCGGACTTGTATCCGGCGAGCACGGCATTGGCCGCGGCAAGATGAAATATCTGCGTGAGTGCCTGGGCGAGACATCCATCAACCTGATGTTCGGAATCAAGAAGGTCTTCGATCCCAACCTGATTCTCAACCCCGGCAAGGTCTGCTATCCGATTGAAGGTGTGGACTGAGTACAACCTGCCTGAAAGGCGCATAAAGTTTCACTATGTGAATCGATCCGCATGAGGCGGCCGGGACAGCTTTCCTGTTCTGACCTCCCGGCGGGGCATATTGGGATGTATATTGTATATGGAGGACTGCGGGATAACCGCAGTCCTCTTTTGTGCAGCAGAACTCCTGCACGGGGATGCGGCAGAACCCCTGCACGGGGATGCAGTAAAACTCCTGCACGAGCGTGTAGGGATTTGATAAGCAGTTTACAGCAGTTTCAACAGCAAGTATGCCGCCTGCTATCATTCGGTCTACCATTTTGAGATGATTATTGCTATAATTGTATCTGTTCAGCGGCATCAGACCGCAGAAACTGACAGACCGGCTTTTACGGAATACCCACAGAAGCTGACAGACTGAGCTTACGGGCAGGGAGGCCTGGCTATGTACAGGGTGAAGAATAATCGTTGCAAATATCTGGCCGCATTATTGCTGGCCCTTGTTGTGTTGATGGCGGGATGCGGCAGAACAGCTTCCGCTCCGGCAGCCGAGCAGGCTTCCGAGGATATGACAGAAGCCGCACAGGCGGCAGATACGGCGGCTGAGGCAGCCGCTGAAGAGGAAGAGAAGATCACACCTGAGAATGCCCTGGTAGGACTCTGTTTCGCCAGGTCGGAGACGGGCGACAACGAGTATTTGTACCATGCTCTGCAGGATGAGCTCGTACTGCACGGTTTTACGGCCGCCAATATTGTTGCGAAAGATCTGACCGGCAGAGATGAGAGGCAGCAGGAGGAGATCGATGAATGCCTGGCGCAGGGATGCTCGCTGATGATCGTGGCCGCAGTGGATGACGGGGATATTCCGGAAATCACTGACAAGGTGGCGTCGGCAGAAGCAGGGGTGGTGTTTGTGAACTGCACTCCCGACAGCGAGGAAATTCTCCGCTGGAGCGAGCAGGATCTGAACGCTGTCTGGATCGGCTCCACGTATGACCAGCAGCTGGCCATTCAGATGAATCTTCTGTACGATTACAGCGGGACGGACCGCGGCCTGGACTTTAATGAAGACGGCCATGTCGGAGCGCTGCTGATCGGAGGCGGTGAAGAGGCGCGCAGGGCACTTGAGGAGACTGTGCGCGATCTGGGCTCAGAGCTTCAGATTCTGGGAGAGACGGAGTCCTCCGATCCGGAGGAGATATCCGCTTATACACAGGAAATCCTGAATACACACAAAAAAGAGGCGGAACTTGTCCTCTGCAGCAGCGAGAGTAATGCTCTTGCGGCCTCGGACGGTGTCCAGCTTCGGCACAGGCTTGTCGGCAGGGACATCCTGGTCATCGGGCTGGGAACCCACGAGGATACCTGTACTGCCATCATCAACAAGCTGATGAGCGGATCGACTTTTGTGGATTTTTATGAGCAGGCCAAGCTCACCGCAGTTGCCGCGAAAGATGTGGTTGAGGGAAATCAGGCACAGAAAACGATCGCCGATGTTATTTTCAAGGTGACAGAGGATAACGCGCAGGAAGTCCTTGATCAGCTCTGGAAGACCAGGAGCGAGACCGCCGGAGAGGAAAGCACCGGCGGGGAGGAAGCGGCTGAACCTGAAGAAGATGCCGATGATGGAGAAAATGCTGATACAGCAGAAGAGGCGGATTCGGAGGAAGACACTGATTCTGGGGAAGAGACTGACTCTGAGGAATAAAGGCTCCGGCAGTTTAACGCTTGCCGGGGATGCCCGTGTTTGCAGGGCACAGGATCCGCGGACGGGTCTTGAATAGGACGGTACGAGTTTCAGGAGTTCAGGAGTTCTTTAAAAGACGCCGCTTACAGGGCGGCATGGAGGAAAGTGAATGGATTTTCAGAAATTTTTTGATGGAGATCTTTTCGACGCATATAAATATATGGGAGCGCATGTGCAGGACGGCGGTGTAGTGTTCCGCACATATGCACCCCAGGCAAACAAAGTCTGCATTATCGGGGAGTTCAATAACTGGACAGAGGAAGAAATGAAAATGCCTGTCCACTTCCAGTTCTATGAGATCTTTGTGGAAAATGCAAAGCCCGGCCAGATGTACAAATATGTCATCTACGGAAAAAACGGACGCGTGGAGCACTGCGATCCCTACGGATTCGGCATGGAACTGCGCCCCAACTTTGCCTCGATCGTCCGTGATCTCGATGCCTATACCTTCACCGATGAGGAGTGGATGAAGAGGAGGACGCGCTGCTACAACACGCCCCTCAATATCTATGAACTGCATCTGGGGTCCTTCAGGCGCAACGAGGCCGATCCCAACGGCTGGTATACCTATGAGGACATCGCGGATGAGCTCATCGACTATGTGAAATCCAACGGTTATACACATGTTGAGTTCCTGCCTCTGTCGGAGCATCCCTTCGATGGAAGCTGGGGTTATCAGAGCACAGGCTTTTTCAGCCCCACCTCCCGCTATGGCACGGCGCAGCAGCTTCAGAAGCTGATCGACCGCCTGCACAATGCGGGGATCGGTGCCATCATAGACTTTGTGCCCGCGCATTTTGCCCTGGATTACTATGGACTGCGCCAGTACGACGGCTCAGAACTGTACGAGTATCCGCCCAGCGATGTCTCCGACAGCGAGTGGGGCAGCTGCAACTTTATCTTTGCCCGCCGCGAGGTGGCCTGCTTCATGCAGTCTGCCGCCAATTACTGGCTCACGGAGTATCACTTTGACGGCCTTCGCATGGATGCCATCAGCCGTGTCATCTACTGGATGGGCAATGAGCTCCGCGGCGTCAATGAGACTGCAGTGGCTTTCCTGAAAAAAATGAATGCCGGCATTCACAGACTGCATCCGACCGCCATGCTGATCGCGGAAGACAGCACCTCTTTCCCGGGATGCACAAAGCCTGCCGAAGAGGGAGGCCTGGGCTTCGATTACAAATGGGATCTGGGCTGGATGAATGACACCCTGGATTATTTCATGAAGACCTCAGACGAGCGCTCCAAGCGCCCCGAGCTTCTGACATTCTCCATGTACTATTTTTACAATGAGCGCCATCTGCTCCCTCTGTCCCACGATGAGGTCGTGCACGGGAAGCGGACGATCATCGACAAGATTTTCGGCTCCTATGAGGAAAAGTTCCCTCAGCTGCGCTCGCTGTACCTGTATATGTATGTCCACCCCGGCAAGAAACTCAACTTCATGGGCAATGAGATCGCCATGTTCCGGGAGTGGGACGAGACCAGGGAGCCCGACAATTTCCTGCTCAAGTATCCCATGCATGACTCCTTCCACCAGTACATGATCGGTCTGAACAGGATCTACCGCGAATATGGCGCCCTGTCTTCTGCAGACTATGATCCTGCAGGCTTTGCCTGGCTTGCCATGAACGACCAGGGGCACGATGTGTTCGGCATCCGCAGAAACTCTGCGGCAGGGATTGCGGCATCGGGCACCGGCAGGGTCGGCGGAACCGGTGCTTCTGACAGGGGTACCTGTGACGTCGCGGCAATTTTCAACTTCTCTAACCGCGTACGCAAACTGACCCTCAAGCCTGAACAATCGGAGGAGTGGACCCTTATTTTCCATACGGAGTGGGAGCGCTGGAGCGGGCAGAAAAAAGAAGAGCCCGAGAAGATCAAAGTGACGGCGCAAGTGCCTGTCACACTGGAACTTCTCCCCTTCAGCGGCGCCCTGTACAGCATCCGTCCCTGATCAGCGGGGAGCTTATATGCGCAGAGCGGCTGCAGACATCCTGTGATCGCATTGGCGACGCTCTTTCGAGCGGTATGTTCCATGATCGAAAAGGACGAGAAAATACGGCAAAAAGCTGCTTTTGTCAGACAGGAAGAAAATGAAGAAAGCAATCATCAACATATTACTGATCGTTTTTCTGGGAGTACTGCTCTACAGCGGTTACCGTCTCTTCAGCATCTATTCGGAATACCGCAAGGGACGCGTTCTGTATGAAAAGACTTCGGACCAGTTTATGACAGAAAAGGAAGAGAGCGGGGAGGAGATCGAGACCGCACCGATCGAGATCGATTTTGAAAGCCTGCTCAAGGAAAACCCGGATGTGGCGGGATGGATCTACTGCCCTGATACCGTCGTCAACTACCCTGTCATGCACGGCGAGGACAATGATTTGTATCTGCACCACATGGTGAACAGGGAATACAATTTTGCCGGCTGTATCTTCGAGGACTGCGACAATGCCCGCGGACAGACAGACCCGGCGACGATCCTGTACGGACACAGTATGAACGATGGATCCATGTTTGCCATGATCCACGAATACACCAAACAGGAGTATTACGATGAACATCCGACCATGTGGTATCTGACCCCTACGCAGAATTACCGCCTCAACCTGGTGGCGGGATTTGTCGCAGAGGAGGACGATCCGGTCTACAATCTGTTTCAGACACCTCAGGAGATGCAGGCATACCTCAAGGAGGCATTGGACAAGTCCACCTTTCAATCGGATAAACAGTATTATCTGGAAACAGTCGACAGGATCATTGTCCTCTCGACCTGTGCCTATGAGTTCAATAACGCGCGCTATATCCTGATCGCCGTACCTATTCCGATCGGATAAAAAAACCACGTGGCGGAAAATAACACTTTTTGCCCGCAGGTCCTTTTTCGGCGCGCCGGCAGCAGTACTGCATACAGAAAAACCATATAACTGCACTGAAAAAGCCAGAGGAAGAGCGCCTCTGGCTTTTATCAATATGGTTATATCTTGATGTGGGGAAGACCGCGATTTTTTTGTACAAAACCCGCGGCCTGAGCCGCAGAATACGCGCGTAAAGAAGGAAACCTGATTCATTTATGAAAAAAACTCAGCCCGGGGCAAAGGATTAACGCGCAAAAAGGGTATCCGCCCCATCAAACATCTTCATGACCTGGCGGGCAGCTTGTACCCGTTTGTAGAGACTTCGGCGATCTTTGTGCCCAGCTCATCTGTGATGCGCACTTTATAGAAGGAGGTCGCCCTGCCATCCTTGAGGACCTCGGCTTCGCCGATCAGTATCTTTCCCTTTGCGGCCCCCAGAAAGTTGATCTGACTGGAAAGCGTGACTGTGGCACTCTTGTCATACTCGTAATTTGTCGCGACTGCGAAAGCAAAATCAGCCATGGTATAGTAGACGGCGCCCATGACCCTGTTGACAGCATTTATATGCCTTTCATCTATTTTCAGCGTAACTTTTGCATATCCGGGCCGGGCGTCCGCGATCTCGATGCCGGTCGTCCCGGTCGCGTATGCGTCGTTTTGAAAAAAATTCCTGACTTCATCAAGTGTCTGCATCTGATAACTCCTGTAAATGATAGATAACGGGATCCTATTCTCTGCAGAGAACATCAAACGCTATCCTATCACAAAAACAGAAACTATTCCATGAAAAGATGTTGAAATCTTTGAGGGCAGGAATCCTTCAAAAAATATCCGGATATGCATTTCCGCAATCTGCAGCATGTATTTTTAACGTCTTGCAAAAATGCATGGGAAATAGGATAATGAGATTCGTGCCGGAAAACGGACGACGGCGGCGGGACTGCCTGTGAAACAAGGGGAGTCCGCAGAGGCCGCGGGAAGGGAGAAGCATATGCCGCAGATAGACCTGATCACAGGATTTCTGGGATCCGGAAAGACAACTTTTATCAAGAAATACGCGAGGTTTCTGATCGATCAGGGACTGACAGTGGGAATTCTGGAAAATGATTACGGTGCGATCAATATCGATATGGTGCTCCTGGAGGATCTGATGGGAGACAACTGCGATGTGGAGATGATCGTGGGCGGAGACGGAATCATCTCTCACAGGCGCCGGTTTGCCACCAAGCTGATCTCCATGGCAATGATGGGATTTGACCGCATCATCGTGGAACCTTCCGGCATATACGATACAGATGAATTTTTTGACGCCATGTCGGAAGAGCCTCTGTGCAAATGGTATACACCGGGCAGCCTTGTGGCTATCGTCGATGCGGGAATGGAGGATGAACTCTCTGAGGAGTCGGAGTACCTGCTGGTCTCACAGACAGCCAATGCAGGTAAGATCGTGCTCAGCCATTGTCAGGATCTGGAGGGGACAGAAACTCCGGCGGAGACAAGAGACCGCATTCTGAAACACCTCAACCGTGCCCTGGAAAAGTTCCAGTGCGACAGGCGCCTGGATGCGCAGGACATACTGGTCAGGGACTGGGAGGCACTGACCAAAGAGGACTTTGCCTCGATCGTCATGGGCGGTATGATCCCGGCGGATCATGTCAAGATCCCTGTGGAGCATGAGAACGGCTACGGTACCCTGTTTTATTTCGGAACACACATGGACGGGGAAAAACTGCGCAGGTGCATCGCAGAGACCCTGGAAAATCCTGCCTGCGGAAATGTCATGCGCATCAAGGGATTCGTCCGGACAGGTGAGGACAGCCGTGTGCAGATCAACGCGACCCGCAGAGAGACCAGGATTGAGCCGACTGTCTTTGCGAGGGAAGTACTGATCGTGACAGGAGAGGACTTGCACCGGGACTGCATCGATGCGATCTGGGCAGAGGATTCGGAGATTATCACTCCCGGCGCATAAAAAACGAGAGCGAAAAATAAGGCAGCGGCCTTATTTTTCGCTCTTTTCCGTTCATTTCAAATATTGAAAAATGTAATCAGAGGACTTCCGTGTCACTCGAAATCATCGATCAATTCTCCCTCTAAATATTCGTATTCTTCCTCCTCTTCATAGTATTCTTCCTCCTCTTCATAGTATTCTTCGTCCTCGTCCTCGTATTCTTCCTCCTCATACTCATACTCCTCCTCATAGTATTCCTCATCCTCATATTCTTCTTCGGATTCCTCTTCCGCCTCCCGGGCAGTTTCTGCTGTTTGGGAGGTGGAACCGTCAGTTTTTTCCATCGCAGCATTTTCGCTCATGGTGACGGCTTTCTGCCTGTCCGCTTCGGTTTCTGCAGCAGGAGCTTTTACTGTGTTTGCGGATGAAGGGGATTCTTCCGGTGCCGGGCTGTAGGTTTCGGCACTTTTTCCGCGCAGAGAGGAGAGGATTCCCGCGCCCGGGTAGGAGCCTGCCATGCGGGCATTAAAATACATAATGACGAGCAGGCATACGGCGGCGCCGGCTATGGTGAGGGCGGGGCGGATCAGTCTGCCGGGGGAGAAATCGGATTTGGATTTAGGAATAAAGGGAGCAGCTTGTGGCGCGGCCCACTTTTCAGCGGCCTGCTTTTCGGGAGCCCGTTTTTCGACGGCCTGTTTTTCGAAAGCCCGTTTTTCGGCAGCCTGTTTTTCGAAAGCCCCTTCTTCAAGACCGGTATCCGGGGAAAGGGGAGCAGATGCTGTGTCAGACAGAGTGTCCGGGGATTGTTCGATCACATGGGTTGTTTTCGGCGGATTGGTTTTGCGCCTTTTTCTTCTATGTTTTTTTTGACTCATGAGAGATTCCTCTGACTTTGAACGGCACAGGCCGCTTTCTTACAGAAATGTTGCTTGGTCATCCGTAAATCGGTCCCTCTTATTATATACAGTTTGTGAAGAGGGTTCTACTGAAAAATGTCTTCGGCGGCATTTTGGCACCCCTTCAGCCTGGGCGGATCCCGGGTCCGGTGAGTCCTGAAAGACCAGCCGGCGCATTCCTGTGACTGCAGATAACAGTCGTAACAGTCGTGTGAGGCTTCACCAAAATGACTATTTACCGGTTCCATGTTATAATGTCGGTGCGAATAAGAGACCGGGGACTGGTTTTCAGTATTGAACGGAGTTTGAAATGAAACAGAATCATGGAAAATCGGGATTAACTGCTGACAGAGACAAGAAGATCTGGAAGATTTTCGGCACGGACTATAAGGAAATGACAAAGAAGATCCTTGCCGCTGCCGACCTTGCGGCAAGGATCGGAGACAAAAAGGCCAGGATCGGCATCAAGCCCAATCTTGTCGTGGCATCTCCGGCGCAGTTCGGGGGCACAACGCACCCGGAAGTTGTTGCCGGGATCATTGAATATCTGCAGGAGAGAGACTTCTCGAATATTATTATTGCAGAGGGCTCCTGGGTGGGAGACCGCACTGCACTGGCCTTCGACTATTGCGGCTATAACACACTGTCAGAGCAGTACGGCGTGCCGCTTGTCGATACACAGAAGGAGAAATGGCATGAAGTCGACTGCGCGGGCATGAAGCTCCAGATCACAAATGTGGTCGACAGGATTGATTTTCTGATCAACGTGCCGGTCATGAAGGGGCACTGCCAAACCAAGATGACCTGCGCCCTCAAGAACATGAAGGGCCTGCTGCCCAACAAAGAGAAGAGCCGCTTTCACCGCATGGGCCTGCACAAACCGATCGCGCACCTGCAGTGCGGTATCCATCAGGATTTCATTGTCGTCGATCATATCTGCGGGGATCTGGACTTCGAGGAGGGCGGAAACCCTGTCGTCCGCAACTGTGTCATGGCGGCCTCAGATCCTGTCCTTGTGGACAGTTATGCCTGCCATCTGATGCAGTATGATGTCGACGAGGTGCCCTATGTGCGCCTTGCGGAAAGACTGGGCGCGGGCACGACAGATCTTTCTCAGGCGGAGATCATCCGGCTCAACGTCGGCAGCGAGGAGGAGGAACTTCCCCGCCAGGACCGCATCCTGGAGGTCTCCTATGCTGTCGAGGAGGTCGATTCCTGCAGTGCCTGTTACGGAAACCTTGTCCATGCCCTGAATCTTCTCAGGGAGGAAGGGCTTCTTGACAGACTTCACGACCGCATTGCCATTGGACAGGGCATGCAGGGGAAAACCGGCACTCTCGGGATCGGACGCTGTACAAAGGATTTTGATACCTGTATCATGGGATGTCCCCCTGAACCGGAAAAAATCTATGACGAACTGAAGGCATACATTCTGGCACATGCATGACAGGAAACTCCATGTATGGATCCTCATCTGATCAGGGAACGGCAGGAATTTATTTTGGAAACATACATTTTTGACAATGAGAAGAAAACAAAGGAAACCAAAAAGCGTGCAGGCAGGGTGCCCGCACGCCTTTTCGGTGTATTGCTGCTGCTTCTGATATTCGTTTTTGCGGCAGGCTGCGCAAAAACCGAGACGGTACACGCGGATCCGTCAGTGATCCGGGATGAGAAGGCCGGGGCAGCGGAAGCCGGCCCTGCCGACAGAGGCGGGCGGCAGGGAGGGAAAACGGGCATGGAGGCGCTGGGGACAGCGCTGAAAGAGGAAGCCCCGGAAGACTCCCCGGATGAATCATCAGAAAAAGCCGCGGATGCCTCATCAGAAAACGCAGCTCTTGTCTCATCAGACAGTTCTCCGGATGAAGAGAGCGGACAGAATAGACCGGAAGCGCAGACAGCAGAGACGCCTGCAGAAGAAATGCAGGACAGGGGAGAGGAGAGCACAGAAGTCACCTTCACCGCTGTCGGAGACAACCTGATCAACGAAGTCCTGTATGAGCAGGCTGCGCAGAGGGCGGAAAACTCGGGAGAGGACAGGGAGTATGATTTTGCCCCCTGCTATGCGGAGATCTCACCCTTTATCAGGGAGCATGATGTCAACTGGATCGACATCGAGACGCTGATGACAGATACCCTTGAGCCTTCCGGCTATCCGGGCTTTTCCACACCCGGAGACAGCGGACGGGCCCTGATCGATGCGGGCTGGAACGTGTTCAGTCTCTGCAGCAATCACACCTATGATCAGGGCACAGAAGGAATCCGGCAGTCCCTTGCCTTCTGGAAGACCATGCAGGAAGAGGCAGGACCGGCAGGCGGGATCTGCTGCACGGGCCTGTGGGAAAACGGAAGTGAGGAGGATATTCCCGTCCTGACCTGCAAGGGCAGAAAACTGGCCTTTCTCACATATACCTACGGCACAAACGACATCGAAACCCCTCCGGATTCACCGGCCCATGTGATCTATCTGGAGGAAGAGGAACTGATGGCGCGCCAGATCGAACTGGCCCGGGAACAGGCGGACGCCGTGATCGTGAGTCTCCACTGGGGAGAGGAATACAATCACGAGGAGACAGAGGACCAGCGGGCGCTTGCACAGCGCGTGGCGGATATGGGCGCGGATCTGATCATAGGAGGCCATCCGCATGTAGTGGAGGGGGCAGAGATGCTGACGGCGGCCGACGGCCGCAAAGTGTTCTGCGCCTATTCCCTGGGAAATTTTCTCTGTGCGCAGAATGCCATGCCCAACCCCGATGCCATGATCGGTCTGCTGCTGTCCTGCACCTTCCGCTTTACGGAGGAGGGCATGACGGTGGAAGACCACGCTCTGATCCCCATCCTTTCCGATTACGGAGAGGAGTATGCGGACGACCATGTTGTCCTGTATTCGGACTATTCGCAGGAAGAAGCTCTGGCACACGGCATGCGGACCATGTACGGCTTCACAGAGTTTGACTATGACTATGTCCGGGATATGCTGACGGCTGTGGTGGGCGAAGAGTACCTGAAGCTGCCCTGACCAGCCCGCAGACAGGCAGATGCTGCCCTACAGGGGAGTCCCGGGCATAAGAAGGAGAAACCGGCAGCAACCATGAGCGGGAGAAACCGGCAGCAACCATGAGCGGGAGAAATCGGTAGCAACCATGAGTGGGAGAAATCGGCAGCAACCATAAGCAGAAGAAACCGGCAACGCTCATGAGCGCAGAAGCGGGAGAGAATGAGATGACTCAGCAGGATCATACCTATATTGCGATCGATCTGAAGTCCTTTTATGCCTCCGTGGAGTGCATGGACAGGGGGCTTGATCCGCTGACGACAAATCTGGTCGTGGCGGATGCTTCCCGCACGGAGAAGACGATCTGTCTTGCCGTTTCCCCCTCCATGAAGGCATACGGTATCCCCGGCCGGCCGCGCCTCTTTGAAGTCGTGCAGCGGATGAATGAAGTGAACAGGGAGAGAAGCCGGAAGATCAGTGCTTTTTCAGAAAAGGCCTCCCGGAGCAGTGAGGCGGCCGGCGAAGCTGCTTCCGACAGCCCCTTTTCCGCCAGTTCCTGTTCTGCGCCGGAGCTTGCGGCGGATCCGACCCTGAAGGCGGACTATATCACTGCTGTCCCCCGCATGGCGCATTACATCGAATACAGCACCAGGATCTATGAAATCTATCTCCGCTATAT
>DGRU01000145.1:0-8361 GCA_002390025.1 Lachnospiraceae bacterium UBA4380 | reverse complement strand
GAGGATATCCATGTCTATTCCATCGACGAGGTCATGATGGATGTGACAAGGTACCTGGTCCTCTACAAAAAGACCGCCCACGAGCTTGCCATGGAGATGATCCGGGCGGTTTTGAAGGAGACCGGGATCACAGCCACTGCGGGCATCGGCCCCAACCTCTATCTCTGCAAGATCGCCATGGATATAGAGGCCAAACATACGGCTCCGGACGCCGACGGCGTGCGGATCGCCAAGCTGGATGAGATGAGCTATCGCCGGAAACTCTGGAGCCATCGCCCCATCACCGATTTCTGGCGTGTGGGCAAAGGGACGGCAAAAAAACTGGCTCGCTACGGCATGTTTACCATGGGGGATGTCGCAAGGTATTCCCTGAAGGATGAGGATCTGCTCTACAAACTGTTCGGGGTCAACGCGGAGCTTCTCATAGACCATGCCTGGGGCTGGGAGCCCTGCACGATTGATTATATCAAGGCCTACAGACCGGAGAACCGGTCCTTCAGCGCCGGACAGGTCCTGCAGTGTCCCTATGAATTTGAAAAAGCCCGGATCGTGGTGCTGGAGATGGCGGACGCCGCGGCCCTGGACCTGGTCGAAAAGCGTCTTGTGGCGGACCAGATGGTACTGACCGTGGTCTACGACAAGGGGAACCTGACCGACCCCGCAATCCGCGAGAAATACAGGGGACCTGTGAAAAAGGACTGGTACGGAAGGATGGCCCCCAAACCTGCCCATGGAACGGTCAATCTCGGCCGCCATACCTCTTCCTCCAGGATCATCACCGACGCTGTGCTCGATCTCTATGACAGGATCGTCGATCCGGATCTCCTGGTCCGCAGAATATTTCTCGTGACCAACCATGTCATTGAGGAGGCAGAGCCGAAAAAGGTCCCGGGAAAAGATCATCCCCTATACGCACATGCGGACAGGGGAAAGAATCGGGAGAATCACGGAGAGAAGGATGCGGAAGTAGAAGGGCGGGAAAACCGGAAAACAGACAGCGGAATAATGCCGGACAGCGGAGAAGATGTGCAGGCCGGCAGCTGGCAGCAGCTGGATCTGTTTACAGATTATCAAGCTCTGGAAGAGAAGAAGGAGCGCGAAAAAGCTGCTCTGGAAAAGGAGCGCAGGCTGCAGGAGGCCATGCTGCAGATCCGCAGAAAATTCGGCAAAAATGCGATCTTAAAAGGCACCAGCCTGCAGGAAGGCGCCACCATGCGGGACCGCAATCAGAGTATCGGAGGACACAAGGCCTGACGCAGAGAAAAGAAGTAAGAAGGACAGGATCAAAATGACTGACCAGTATGAAGATATCATCAACCTTCCCCATCCGGTTTCCAAAAAGCACCCGCAGATGTCCATGGAAGAGCGGGCCGCCCAGTTTGCGCCTTTTGCAGCGCTGACGGGGCACGGGGAAGCAATACGGAAAACGGCGGAGCATGTTGCCGAGAGTTTTGAGAAAGAGGAGTTTATTCCAGAGGCTCCTCACCGTATTTGAAGAGCAGAAGATTTGCCTCATCCACACCTGCCTTCTGGTTGATCGCAACGGTGAGGATGATATCCCTGCGCTTTCTTGGATAGAGCACGGCATTGCCGCTCAGTTCCAGTGCCCGGGTCGTCTCTTTGAGACTCAGACCGGCACCCAGGCATAGACGAAGGACTTTGTCCTGACCGGGATTTCGGGTTCCCTTCATGACCTGATAGAAATAGGACCGTTCCAGGCCGCTCCTTTGGATCAGCTCAGCACTGTCCATGCTGTGTACAGCGGGCAGAGAGCGGAAATATTCTGCAAAAATTCTGAAGTTCCCCTTTACTCTGGGAATTTCCATATACTGCTCCATTTCCCGCGGGGAATCTATTTTGGCAAGTATTTCAGCCAGCTGTTTTGTTGTGGATTTATTCATGGCGCCCAGTCTCCCTGAGATGACAATAATACCCGGAAATATGATAGATCATTTCGATTTTATCATATTTCCGGGTGTTTTTTATCCACACCAAACAATAACTTCATTGCACAATGCCTGTGGCATCAGTCAGGAGATCAATGCAGGGCTGGCTGGCGAGTTTTGTTTTTATCCCAGTGGCTTTTCCCCGTATTTGAAGAGCAGCAGGTTGGTATCATCGACATCTGCCATCTGATTGACGGCGACCGTGAGAATGATATCCCTGCGCTTTCTCGGATAGAGAACGGCATTGCCGCTCAGTTCCAGTGCCCGGGTGGTTTCCTTCAGGTTCAGATCGGCAGCAAGACACAGCCGCAGGACTTTGTCGCGCCCGGGACGGCGTGTACCTTTCATCACCTGGTAGTAATAGGATCTTTCCAGCCCGCTGTTGCGGATCAGCTCGCCGCTGTCCATTTCCTGCACCGCATCCAGGGAACGGAAATAGTCCGGAAATGTCTGAAAACTGTCCGCCACCTTTGGAAGATCCATGTATTCTTCCATTTCGCGGGCGGAGTCAATGTTTGAAAGAATCTTTGCAAGATTACTGGTTGTAGAGTCTTCCATGATGTCCGGACCTCCTCTTCTTTTGGCATATTTTACATCTGTTCTGAGCCATTATAAATCATTTTTCCATGCAGGCTGTGGGCTGACAGCCCACCAAATAGATACTTCCAGCCGATAAAATGTTTTTTGACAAAGACGGAGAAGACATATACTATTTGACGTGAATGAACTTCACCGCTGTAATTCGGAGGGACAGAAGGGATGCCATTATCTTGTCTGATGTGACGGATTGTTTCTGTGCTTTTTCTGTCCGGGGGTAGTGATTTACAGCACCACAGAAAATGCGGTATTTTCTTTTGACAGAAAAAAGAGGAAAGCATAAAACGGCGGTTGAGATTCAAACAGGGTATTGTAAAGGAAACAGAAAATGACGGAACTGGAAAAGCTGTGCGAACAGGCACTATATGAAGAAATACAGGATCTGGGAGACGGAAAGTCCATCGTCAGGGATGTCCCGACGGGCAGACTGCTCTACAGGAAAGTGCTGACAGTCTACAACATTCAGGTTTTTGCATTTCTGAAAGATCATAAAAGCCGGCATGTTCCCCGGGTGGAGTCCTTCAGAGAGGATGAGAATACCCTGATCGTCATTGAGGAACTCGTGCAGGGCAGAACGCTGGAGGAGATATTGGGTGATGACGGGGAACCCCTGTCGTTTCAGGAAAAAATCCGCATTCTGACGGAACTGTGTGACGGCCTGTCTTTCCTGCACAGTGCGCAGCCTCCCATTATCCACCGCGACCTGAAGGCCTCCAATATCATGCTGACAGAGGACGGTGTGGTCAAGATCATCGATTACGATGCCGCCAAGGTCTATATCAGCGGAGAGAAAAAGGACACTGTCCTGATGGGCACTCACGGGGTGGCGGCACCGGAGCAGTACGGTTTTGCCGCCTCGGATGTGCGCACGGATATTTTCGGGCTCGGCAAGCTGATCGAGAGGATGCTTCCGGACAATGCGGATGCTGCCGGGATCGTGGAGAAAGCCACCCATATGGATCCCCAGAAGCGCTATTCTTCTGCAGCCCAGATCAGGGAGCAGATCCTCCGCATCCGCGAACATGCATCTTCCTTTGATACCCGTCTGGAAAAGCTGGTTCCGGGCTTCGACCCCCGCCGAAAAAAACACCGCCTTCTGGCGCGCGCCCTGGCTGTTGTTTTGTGCGCGGCAATTCTGCTGGGCTGTGCGCTTGCAGTCTGGAGATTGGGGATTTATCCCGAAAAGCGGCGGGAAGCCATACATTCCTGGCTGGATGCCATACAGACTGTGGCGGAGAATGAAGGTGATACAGGCGGGGTGATTGACAGCTTTCTTGTTCAGTTCCCCTATGAAAAGATGAGCGGGGAGGAACAGCGCCTCTTCAGAGATGCCATGGAAGACGCCCTGGCAGAGTACACGGCGGCAGATGAGAGGACGGAATCTTTTTACAAAGTGCTTTCAGACCGGCAGGTTGACGAACAGGACATCGAAACCATCCGGCAGTATGCAGAAACCGAAAGGCTGCTGGACAGCGGAGCCTTTGAGAGTGCATTCAGCAAGCTGAGCTCCTGCAGGGATGCAGGGGCTGTGGATGCGGAGGAAAAATGGGAGAATGCCCTGCAGCGCTGCAGGAAAAAAGCGGTCTCTGCGGAAAAATCTTTTGATGAGAAAGGAACGCTGGCCGATGCCCGCAGAGCAATGGAGTTCTATGAGCTGCTGATCAGGAACGGCGGAGAGACTGCATCTGCGGATGCAGAGGAATCCTACGACCGGGTGTTCCGGGCAGTGCTCGATCAGGCGGATGCCGCAGGCAGAGACGGAAAATACGAAGACGCGGAAAAGAAATATGTCATGTTGCAGGACTTCCGGAATACCGAAAAGACGGCACAGATCGACCTTGAAGAAAGAATAAAGGCAAATCAGTACAGCAGGGCAGAGAGCTTTGTCAAAGATGAAAATTACAGCTCTGCGCGCGGGATCTTTGAGGAACTGGGCGATTACAGCGACTCTGCCGCTCAGGTACTGAAGTGCGAGTACCTGAATGCCGAACAGTACATGCAGAATGAGAAATACAAGGAGGCGGCAGCAGCTTACGCTCTCTGTCCCGGCTATGAAGATGCAGACGCAAAGCTCATGGAAGCCAGATACAGGCACTGCCTGGAAGTCTGCGAAAAGCCTGACGATGACGCTTATGCCTGGATCACAGGACTTGTGGACGCCGGATATCCCGGCGCACAGGACGTGAAGAATACCATGTATCAGTGGCACGTAGTAATCAAAAACGAAATCAGTCTTCTCATGGGGTCCCAGCAGTCCACACATATCCGGGGCTATCTGTACGGCGGTCTGCCCGAGGCATCCACCCGGATCAGGTTGGAAACAATTGACAATGTAACAGGGGACCGCTCCTCCTGGACCTCACCGGAAGCCTGCTCCCGGGGCGGTTATGTTGACGCAAGCTACAATGTCAATACCTTTGAGTTCAGCATTTTTGAGCGTGAACATACAGTCAATGCCTACTCTGACGACGGAAAACTGATCGGCAGCTGGACCGGTGTCTTCACGAAGGAGTTTACCATGTGATTGATTCGATCGCCGCATTTGACGTAATGAAGTAAATTTGAGAACGAAAAGCCCGCTTTTGCATGTTTTCTGCAAAAGCGGGCTTTTTTATGCAGATAATTACAACATATGCAGGTAGTTATGTATTTTATGCGCTCTGTCCTCCCTGATTACTCGAAATACTGTGATTTTATCATAAATTCTGCCCGTTTTTTTAGACGAATTACAGCAATTTTACTATAGATAAACCCCCTTGTTTTGTTGACCTTTGTATTTTGGAATTGTATAATTGAATGCAAACTTGTACATAATCAAATAAATACTTGTATCAGTCTGCTTATGTACGGGTAGCTGCATTCACACAACAGCTGTCCTGAATCCAGGGACGGCTGTAATATTTCATCAGGAGGAAGTTTTAGTTATGAGAAAGAAACTTTTAGGCGTTCTCCTCGGAGCGGTCATGGCTCTTTCCCTCGCAGCCTGCGGCGGAAGCTCAGGCGCTGCGAAGATTGAGAGCACAGACTCTGCACCTGCAGCAGAAGCAGCGGCCACAACCGAGGAAGCCGCACCTGCAGAGGCAGAAGCGGTCGACGAGGATTTCCACATCGGTATCGTCACTGGTTCCGTATCCCAGTCCGAGGATGACAGACGTGGCGCAGAGGCTTTCCAGGCCAAGTACGGCGAGGACAAAGTCACTCTGGCAATCTATCCCGACAACTTCACAGAGGAACTTGAGACCACGATCCAGACCATCGTAAACCTCTCCGATGATCCCAAGATGAAAGCCATCATTGTCAACCAGGCGATCCCCGGCACAACAGAAGCTTTCCGTCAGATCAAGGAGAAGAGGCCTGACATCATCTGCATCGCCGGCGAGTCCCACGAGGACCTTCCCGAGATCGGCTCCGCTGCAGACCTGGTCGTCAACAACGACTTCGTCGCCCGCGGCTATCTGATGATCAAGACCGCACATGATCTTGGCTGCGATACCTTTGTACACATTTCCTTCCCCCGTCATATGTCCTATGAGACTATGAGCCGCCGTGTCGCGGTCATGAAGGAAGCCTGCAAAGAGTTCGGCATGAAGTTTGAGATGGAGACTGCTCCCGATCCCACCACCGATGTCGGTGTTCCCGGTGCGCAGGCCTATATCCTCGAGCATGTTCCGGAGTGGATTGAGAAATACGGCACCAACTCCGCATACTTCTGCACCAACGATGCACACACAGAGCCTCTTCTGAAGCAGCTGCTCAAGTATGGTGGCTATTTCATCGAAGCTGACCTTCCTTCCCCTCTGATGGGCTATCCCGGAGCTCTCGGTCTTGATCTGACTGAGGAAGCGGGCGACTTCCAGAAGATTCTCGCAAAGGTTGAGAAGGCAGTTGTCGATGCAGGCGGCGAAGGCCGTTTCGGCACATGGGCTTACTCCTATGGCTACACTGTTTCCGCAGGCCTTGCAGAGCATGCAAGAAATGTCATCCTTGGTAAGAGCGAGCTCAACGACATCGATGCTATTTCTGCTGCTTACGGCGTTTTCTCCCCCGGCGCGGAGTGGAACGGCTCCAACTACACAAATGTTGATACCGGCGTCAAGGCGGACAACACCTTCCTGATCTACCAGGATACCTACATCATGGGCAATCCCGGACATTACATGGAAGCAACCAGTGTCGAAGTACCCGAGAAGTATTTCACTGTTAAATAAGTGAAGACATCCCGTGAGTATATGCTCATATAAAGACGATCAGGCGGGGAGGGACGCAATTTTTGTTCCTCCTCGCCTTGTTGTAAAGTTTTACGCTTTATCACGGCGATGATAAAAAGCGTGAAAATCCTGTACAGAACTGCATGCAGACAACTGACTGTATAGGAACTTTATTGAATAAGGATTTGAAGGATGCGCACCGGTCAATGAACTTTTGCGCAATCCCGGTCCTGTGAAGAACAGGATTGCGCAGCAGCTCATTGCAATGCTGCATCTGTTTCAGATGAAATTGCAACAGTAGTTTATTTACAATAACCGCAACAGGAAGGCAATAGTTTTATGAGTGAACAAAAAGCGCCGCTTCTACAAATGCGGAACATTAAAAAGGACTTTTTCGGCAACCAGGTCCTGACAGACATCAACCTGGAACTTGAGGCCGGACAGGTACTGGGACTGGTCGGCGAAAACGGTGCCGGCAAGTCGACCCTGATGAAGATCCTTTTCGGTGCGACGGATATCACGGCTACCGGCGGCTACGGCGGGGAGATCCTGCTGGACGGAGAGAAGGTATCCTTCTCGTCCCCTTTCGATGCCATCGCAGCGGGAATCGGTATGGTGCACCAGGAGTTTTCCCTGATTCCCGGTTTTGAGGCAGAGGAGAACATCGTCCTCAACCGCGAACCTAAAAAGAAGAACCTTCTCTCGGAGATTTTCGGAGAACGTCTGGACACGCTCGACAGGAAGGCAATGGATGAGACGGCGATCAAGGCCATCGAAAAGATGGGCGTGAACATCGACCGCCACATGGTCATCAGCAGCATGCCTGTCGGACACAAGCAGTTCACGGAGATCGCCAGAGAACTGTCCAAAGACCAGCTGCGTCTTCTGATCCTTGACGAGCCCACGGCTGTTCTGACAGAGCGCGAGGCGGAAGCCCTGCTCGACTCGATCCGCGGCATGTCGGCGAGAGGCATTTCCGTTATCTTCATCACACACCGCCTGCAGGAAATCCTGTCTGTCTGCGATACAGTCGCAGTCATGCGCGACGGCGTCCTGGTGGAAAAAGTCCCTGCCAGGCAGACCAGCGTGCAGGAGATCACCCACTGGATGGTCGGCAGAAATGTCGATGGAGGCAATAAGGCAGCGGCGGTCCAGCAGCCCGTCAATGAAAATGCCAAAACCGTTCTGAAGATTGAAAAACTCTGGGTCGACATGCCCGGAGAGACCGTCCGAAATGTCTCTCTGGATGTCAAGGAGGGAGAGATCCTCGGAATCGGCGGCCTGGCCGGCCAGGGCAAGCTCGGCATCCCCAACGGCATTATGGGCCTCTACGAGGCGGGCGGCCGCGTGGAATTCGAGGGAACCGAGATCCCGCTCAATAACCCCCGCAAATGCCTGGATTCCTCCTTTGCCTTCGTCTCAGAGGACCGACGCGGCGTCGGACTCCTCCTGGATGAATCCCTGGAGTGGAACGTGGCCTTCCCTGCCATGCAGATCCAGAATAAATTCCTGAAGAATTATCTGGGCGGTCTGATCAAATGGCGCGATGATGACGCCATCCGCACTGTCACAGAAAAATATATCGATGAACTGAAGATCAAATGTACAGG
>DGRU01000112.1:29057-30399 GCA_002390025.1 Lachnospiraceae bacterium UBA4380 | reverse complement strand
CTTACAAAACCATAATAGGAGCAACGGTCGACATCATCGGTATTAATAATTACTCGGCAGGTATCCATCTGACTTTCTCAATAGAACCGGCATCCATTGAAAATGCCGAAGTCAGTGGGGTCGAGGACAGGACCTACAATGGCGAGGAGCAGACACAGGATCCTGTTGTGAAGATCGGTGAGACAACCCTCACGAAAGACACAGATTACACAGTTTCCTATGACAACAACGTAGATGCAGGTACAGCCACTGTGACTATCACCGGTACAGGAAACTACACCGGAACTAAGACCTCTGAATTTACAATCAGTCCCGCTTCCATCGAGACAGCGGAAGTGAGCGGAATCGAGGACAGAATTTACAACGGTCAGGCGCAGGAACAGAATCCCGTTGTGAAGCTCGGTGATACAACCCTCGAGAAAGATACAGATTACACCGTCTCCTATGAAAACAACGTAGGGGAGGGTACAGCGACCGTTATCATCACCGGTAAAGGAAACTATACCGGGACGGCAACAGCGGAATTTACCATCTCAAACAAGATTCCGATTGCCGACTGCGAGATCAGCGGAATCGAAGAAAAGACCTATAACGGCGGGGAGCAGACGCAGACACCCGTTGTAAAATACGGTGATACACTCCTTGAAGCAGGTACCGATTACGAGATTTCCTACAGCAACAATATCAATCCCGGCACAGCTGAGATGACTATTACAGCCAAATCGGACAACTGTGCAGGCACAAAGACCATTCAGTTTACCATCAAGAAGGCAGAAATCAGCAGCGTCGAGGTAAGCGGCATTGTCAAGAAGACCTACAACAGCAAACCGCAGACGCAGACACCTGTTCTGAAACTTGGCACTGTGACACTGGCAGAAGGAACAGATTATACTGTCTCCTATAGCAACAACACAAATGCCGGCACAGATACTGCCACTGTGACCTTCACCGCAAAAGAAGACAGCAATTTCACAGGCAAGGTTGACAAGACCTTTACAATCAACAAGGCAGACCAGAACTTCACTGTCAAGGCAGCTGCCGCAAGCATTGACGTCGGCAAGACCACAAAGGTAACAGCCAGCGGAGCGAAGGAGAGCCCTAAGTTTACCTTCACATCCTCGAACGCCCAAATTGCAACCGTTAACACAGCAGGTACCGTGACCGGCAAGGCGGCAGGCACTGTCACCATCACAGTCAAGGCCGCGGCGACTGCAAACTACAAGGAGCTCTCAAAAACAGTCAAGATCACTGTCAACAAAGTGCTGAAGAAGCCCGGCAACTGCCACTTTATCAAGTGGAATAACACCAAGTACACAGGCTGCCGGATCGGCTGGAAGAAGAC
>DGRU01000112.1:26985-28916 GCA_002390025.1 Lachnospiraceae bacterium UBA4380 | reverse complement strand
ATCGTGAAGTCCAATGTCCTCTACCGCGACTGCACAGTCCATCCCCAGCACGTGAGCCAGATGAAGGTCAGGGCATTCTACATGCAGAACGGCCAGCGCAAATTCGGCCCCTGGTCCAACATTGAATACATCACCCCTTCACCCGCAAAGCTCACCACCAGGAACACGAGCTCAGGGAACAATCTGAAGGTGAATGCCAGCTGGAACATCATCTACGGCTGCAACGGCTACAATGTTTTCATCACGACGAATCCCAACGGAAAGTGGTACTGGTACCAGTCCACTTCCCAGAATGCAACCGCAACAAGCGCAGTGATCAATAAATGCGGAGGAAGCAACCTCAAGAAGAATACAAGATATTACGTCCGCATCGTCACAAGGCGCAAGCGCAACGGTGTTTTCTGCACCGTGCCCATGCCGGCAAACAACACCTACGTAGGATCCTTTATCATCAAATAAGGGGCAGGCACCGGTCAGGATCTTTCCTGGCCGGTGCCGTTATTTTGACACGGCCGTCAGAGCAGCATACCTGATTAAGACCGAATCACACGGCCGTCAGAGCAGCAGTTCCGATCAGAGCAGTTGACCTGATGCGGGAGATTGTTTATGATAGAAACAATCTGCTCTTCGTTTCGGTTTACTCCAGATTCTGAGACTGCATTGCCTTGCCGCTCTGACGGGCGGCATGCCGGAAAGTGTGGACAGGGACTTTTGATAATCGCATTCTGCAAGGCAAAACTTTGTTTGTGCCTGTCTGCAGGTATCCGGCCGATCCTGGGTCTGCCGGAGCGCCGGGACAGCGCAGCGGGAGGTAATGATTATGAGACTTGTGACATTTCAGCGATTGAACAACAGCGGCGCATTCGATGAATCGGCACCTGTCATGCCCCTCTTTGGGATCGGGGCACCCATGCGTGAGCAGGAATCCCGGGGCGGTCTGTTCAGCTTCTTCGGGGAGGAAGTCGGAATCCTCTCCAGGGACGGCACCAGGGTACTGCCGATTGCGGAGACAGGGATTTCCTATCCCGATATGAACGCTCTGATCGCAGGCCATATCCCGGAGGAGATGGAAGTGCTCCGCAGTGCGGCGGAGGCCTTTGAAATACCCCCTGCAGACGCAGAGTACGCGGAGACAGAGGCGGAGCAGGCAGACAGGGAAGGATTTAGCAGCCTTTTCGTCGGCAGTGACGTAAAGATTCTGTCCCCCATTCCGGTGCCTCTCCAGGATGTCATCTGCCTGGGACTTAACTATACTGAACACGCGGAAGAGGCGGCGGCCTATGCAAAGGAGGCCTTTACCTCCAAAGACCGCTATCCGGTCTATTTTGCCAAGCGCGTGAACCGCTCGCCTGCGGACGGCGATCCGGTGCCGGCCTATGCGGACCTGGTGGATTCCCTCGATTATGAGGCGGAGCTTGCCGTGATCATCGGAAAGGATGTAAAGGGGATCTCCCCGGAGGAAGTGCCCGGATGTATTTTCGGTTACACCATCCTCAACGATTTTTCCGCGCGCAATCTTCAGACCCGCCACACCCAGTGGTATCTGGGCAAGAGCCTGGACGGCTATACCCCGATGGGCCCCTGCATTGTCACGGCGGATGAGTTTTCCTTCCCGCCCCGTCTCCGGATCAGCAGCAGGGTCAACGGAGAACTGCGTCAGGACAGCACGACGGACATGCTGATCTTCGGCATCGATCACATTATTTCCGATCTCTCCAGGGCTATGACGCTGAAGGCAGGGACGATCATTTCCACAGGAACACCCAAGGGTGTCGGCATGGGCTTTGACCCTCCGAAATTCCTGCACGCCGGCGATACCGTCACCTGTGAGATCGAGGGCATCGGAACGCTGACCAATCCCATCTGCGATTGATGCGGCCGGGCTGCCGGATTTTTTCAAAAAGGGAAATGTACTCCGGTCACGTGATCAG
>DGRU01000112.1:6142-26922 GCA_002390025.1 Lachnospiraceae bacterium UBA4380 | reverse complement strand
TGTGTGATCGGATTCCGGAAAGGGAACAGCAGTTATGTTTTTGATGATCGGCCTTACACAGGGGAGAAAAGACCTCTCCAGTGATCAGCTCGTGATCTGCACGCAGTGCGGACAATATGGCAGATACCAGGTGTTCATGACCTTTACCCAGCTTCTGCTCTTCTTTATTCCCTGCTTCCGGTGGGGAAGGAAGTATTTCGTGCAGATGTCCTGCTGCGGGACGGTCTATGAGCTGAATCCGGAGATCGGCGCCCGCATAGGACGCGGAGAGAAGGTTGAGATCGGGACTGCGGACTTGCAGATCGTCAGCAGCGGAAGGAGAGCCCGCATGGTCAGGCGATGCCCGGCCTGCGGATACCAGACGGAAGAGGATTTTGATTTCTGCCCCAAATGCGGAGGTCCTCTTTCCTGAGTATAATCGTCTGAAAAGACATTCTATTATTTATTAGAGTCACTAAAATATATAGAGTCACTAAAACATTTATACAGAAAGGTAAATTTTTTCACATGAGAATTGCAGCAACCTATGAAAACGGCAACATTTTCCAGCACTTTGGCAGAACCGAGCAGTTCAAGGTCTATGATGTACAGGAAGGCAGGATCATCGCCAGCGAGATCGTCGGATCCAACGGGATCGGCCACGGCGCTCTGGCGGGACTCCTTGCGGACAAGGCCATTGAAGTCCTGATCTGCGGCGGCCTGGGCGGAGGTGCCCTGAATGCGCTGACAAATGCAGGAATCACTGTCGTGGCAGGCGCGGAAGGTGACGCAGACCAGGCGGTCGAGTCTTATCTGCGCGGCGAGCTCGTCTCTTCGGGCGCAAACTGTGACCATCATCACCACGGCGAAGGCCACGAGTGCGGCCATCACGGCGATGGGGAAGAAGACGGCGGATGCTGCGGCCACCACGGTGAAGAGGGCGGCTGCGAAGAAGGCGGCTGCGAAGAGGGCGGCTGCGAGAGCGGCGGATGCGGCGGATGCTGCGGAGGCGGTGCGCCTCAGATCATTCTGGAAGGCAAAAACGCCGGCAAATACGTCAGAGTCCATTACAGAGGAACCTTCGACGACGGCACTCAGTTTGATTCCTCCTATGACCGGGGCGAGCCCCTGGAGTTCATCTGCGGCGCCGGCATGATGATCCGCGGATTCGACCAGGCGGTTGCGGATATGGAAGTCGGCCAGACAGTCGATGTTCATCTTATGCCTGAGGAGGCCTACGGCCTGCCCGATCCCGAGCAGATCATCACCATTGAGATCGCGCAGCTTCCCGGCTCTGAAAACCTCAACGTCGGCGAGCGCGTCTATTTGCGCAACATGATGGGACAGCCTTTCCCGGTCACTGTCACAGCCAAGGATGACGTCAACATCACACTGGACGCCAATCATGAGATGGCCGGCAAAGAGCTCAACTTCCGGATTGAACTTGTCGAGGTACAGTAAGAGTTTTTGTATACTTGCGCTTGACAGTGTTAAAGTATAGAAGTATGATACTTTTTGTAAATTGAATAGATAAATCTTCAGGGCAGGGTGCAAGTCCCTACCGGTGGTACAGCCCACGAGCCGCAAGGCATGATTCGGTGAAACTCCGAAGCCGACAGTAAAGTCTGGATGGAAGAAGGTTTGAAAAGGTATGAGAAAGTGTTGCTTCATCTCTTTTGGATGCTTGCGGCAGGATGTGTGTCGCAGATGATACATTCTTTTTCATATTCCTTTACATTGTAAAAAGAGCTCTGGAACAGATGAATTGTTCCGGAGCTTTCTTACTTTTTGAATGTCTTTTTGACGTGGAAAGAGCTGCCCTGGACTGAATAAGATCAGACCGGGCAGCTTTTTTTTCGGACATACAAACACGCTGCAGAGGCACTGTCACATGATCCGGTCTGCAGCAGGAGGAAGCAATGGCGGAAGCAGCAAGAGAGAAGGATCGTCTGAACGACGAAAAATATATGCGCATGGCCCTGGAACTGGCACTGAGGGGACGCGGATGGGTTTCCCCCAATCCGGTGGTCGGCGCAGTCATTGTCAGGGATGACGGCACGGTCATTGCAGAGGGTTACCACGAGCGTTACGGTGAGCTTCACGCGGAGCGCAACGCGCTCAAACACTGTATGGAACCTCCGGCGGGTGCGACCATGTACGTGACTCTGGAGCCCTGCTGCCATCATGGCAGACAGCCTCCCTGCACCGATGCGATCCTGGAGGCGGGCATCCGCCGTGTCGTGGTCGGAAGCGGCGACCCCAACCCTCTGGTGGCCGGAAAGGGGATCCGGATCCTCCGTGACCACGGTGTGGAAGTGACGGAGGGGGTCCTTAGGGACGAATGCGACGCCGTCAATGAGATCTTTTTCCACTATATTCAGACCGGAACACCCTATGTTGTCATGAAATACGCCATGACACTGGACGGAAAGATCGCTGCCTTTACAGGGAAATCCCAGTGGATCACCGGCGAGGAGGCAAGGGCGCATGTCCATGCCATGCGGGGAAATCTCTTCGGCATTATGGCCGGCGTGGGGACAGTACTGGCGGATGATCCGCTCCTGACCTGCCGTCTGCCCGGGGCCAGAAAACCTGTCCGCATCATCTGCGACAGCAGCCTGCGCACCCCCATGACTTCGAAAATCGTCCAAACGGCATTTGAAGTCCCCACCATCATCGCGACGGCCTCGGAGGATGAGGAGGCTGTCCGCGGCTATGAGCAAAAAGGCTGCCGTGTACTTCGGGTTGCGAGAGCGGAATCGGGCGGCATCGACCTGAGAGAACTGATGAAAAAGCTCGGCAGTGAGAAGATCGACAGTATCCTGCTGGAGGGAGGGGGAACCCTCAACTGGTCGGCGCTTGAGAGCGGGATCGTCAACCGCGTCATGGCCTATGTCTCGCCCAAACTGTTCGGCGGCCGGGACGCTAAGACCCCTGTCGAGGGACAGGGCGTGACGGCGCCTCCCTTCGCCTTCCATCTGGAAAATACCGCCGTCACCAGGCTGGGAGAAGATTTTCTCATAGAGGGAAGCCTCCGGAAAAAAGAAAAATAAAACTCAGTCAGAACAGGCGCATGCAGCTCTTTCATGCAGCTTTTCAATGAAAGAGTGAAAAATCTTGTCGATACAAGATTTTTCACCCGCAGAGTTTTGTGCCGCGGGACGGACCAAAACTCTGCTGATCCCATCAGAGAAACCCGTTACGGGATTTCTCCTCGGGTGCCGCTCTGGCGAGCGGCATGCTGTGAAAGGATGAAAAATATGTTTACAGGAATTGTGGAAGAGATGGGGACCATCCGTCAGATCAGGAAGGGACGTGCCTCCGCAGTGCTGACCATAGGGGCCAAAAAAGTGCTGGAGGACGCGAAGATCGGCGACAGCATCGCCGTCAACGGGATCTGCCTCACGGTCACCTCTCTGAGCAGCGATACATTTACGGCCGATGTCATGCACGAGACCCTGCGGCGAACGGCTTTTTCCCGACTGGCTCCCGGTGTCCGCGTTAACCTCGAGAGGGCCATGGCGGCCGACGGACGATTCGGCGGCCACATCGTTGCCGGGCATGTGGACGGCGTCGGGACCATCACAGAGCTGCGCCGGGACGACAATGCCATCTGGTACACCTTCCGTGCGGAACCCCAGGTTCTGCGCTATATCGTCGAGAAGGGTTCCATCACGGTGGACGGCATCAGCCTGACCGTTGCAAATGTGGGAGAGACAAGCTTTTCAATCTCTGCCATTCCCCACACTGTCGCGCAGACGGTCCTGCAGGACCGCAAAAAAGGCGATCCCGTCAACCTGGAGACAGATATCATCGGGAAATACGTGGAGAAACTCCTGTATGCCGGCGCGCCCCTGCCGGGAAGCAGCGCGTCCTCCGGGGCGGGAGTAAAGGCAGCCTCCGGAAAAGCCTCTGGCGGCATCACCCGGGATTTCCTGATGAGGAACGGCTTCTAGATGCTCTGTTCATGTTCTGGAAGTTTTATTCATGTACCGGATGCTTTATTCATATTCCGGATGTTTCATTCATGTTTCGGATGTTCTTCATGTTTCAGATGCCTTGTGCATGCCTAAAGCAGTATAAAACATTTCGAAAGAGTATAAAGCATTATTGATATAAAACATTGCCAGAGAGTATAAAAACGTTGCTTATATAAAACATTGCTAAAGAGTATAAAACGCTATTGATATAAAACATTATTAAAGAGTATAAAGCGTTGCTGCGGTAACGGAAAAATAAAAATAGAGAAAGAAGGATAAATAATATGGATCAGTTTCAATCGATAAAACAGGCACTGCAGGACCTTCGGGACGGCAAGATCATTCTGGTCGTGGATGATCCCGACCGCGAAAACGAGGGAGATTTCATCTGTGCCGCAGAGTTTGCAACTACCGAAAATATCAATTTCATGGCGACACACGGCAAGGGCCTGATCTGCATGCCCATGTCCGAGGAGTATGTCAGACGTCTGCAGATCCCCCAGATGGTCCGCACCAACACTGACAACCACGAGACAGCGTTTACGATCTCCATCGACCATGTCTCTACGACCACCGGCATCTCTGCAAAAGAGCGCTCCATGACGGCAATGGCCGTTGTAGAGGAGGGAGCGAAGCCGGAGGACTTCCGCAGGCCGGGTCATATGTTCCCCCTTCTGGCAAAGCCCAACGGCGTTCTGGAGAGAGACGGACACACCGAGGCGACTGTGGATCTGTGCCGTCTGGCAGGCCTTCACGCCTGCGGCCTCTGCTGTGAGATCATGCGCGAAGACGGAACCATGATGCGCACCACAGAGCTCAAACAGCTGGCGGAGAAATGGGGCATCACCTTCATGAGCATCAAGGAGCTCCAGAACTACCGCAAATGCCATGATCACCTTGTGGACAAGATGGCGGAAGTCAACCTGCCCACCAAATACGGTGATTTCCGTGCCTATGGCTTTGTCAACCGCTTAAACGGCGAGCACCACATCGCCCTGGTCAAGGGTGAGATCGGCGACGGAAAAGACATCCTCTGCCGTGTCCACTCCGAGTGCCTGACCGGCGACACCTTCGGTTCCCTTCGCTGCGACTGCGGACAGCAGCTTGCCTCCGCCATGACCAGGATCGAAAAAGAGGGGCGCGGCATCATCCTCTACATGCGCCAGGAAGGCAGAGGAATCGGCCTGATCAACAAGCTCCGCGCCTATGAACTGCAGGAGAAGGGAATGGATACTCTGGAAGCCAATCTGGCTCTGGGCTTTGCGGGCGACGAGCGCGAGTACTTCATCGGCGCGCAGATCCTGCGCGAACTGGGCGTCAAGACCATGCGGATCCTGACCAACAACCCGGACAAGGTCTATCAGCTGGAGGAATTCGGCCTGGAGATCACCGAGCGCGTGCCGATCCAGATCGAAGCCAATCCCTACGACGCCTTCTACCTGAAGACCAAGCAGGTGAAAATGGGGCATATGCTGAAGTATTAAACAGCGGGTCTTGAATGAGAAAGGATGAGTCTTCACAGCATATATCTTTATTTCGAGCATAGGAATCACAAATGTCCGGCAGCCAAGGCCGTGACCGATCCCATCTTTTTCACTTACGTTTCTCTGGAAACATCTGAATGCGCATCCCAACTTTCTTCCCCGAGGTATGTGCTGTGCAGACTCTGAATTTAAAAATTTTAAAAGACCTTTGAGTGACGATATTTTAATCTGAGTTATTTTGTTTTTAATCTGAGTTATTTTATTTTGATAGTATCATTTTGATATAAGGAGAGTAATCTAATGAGAACTTTAGAAGGAAAGGTAGTTGCAGAGGGTATTAAGATCGGTATCGTGGTGGCAAGGTTTAATGAGTTCATCACCTCCAAGCTTCTGGGAGGCGCGATCGACGGTCTGGTCCGCCATGGCATGAATGAAGAGGACGTCGATGTGGCGTGGGTCCCCGGAGCCTTCGAGATTCCCCTGATCGCCAAAAAGATGGCAAAGAGCGGCAAATATGACGCTGTCATCGCCCTGGGCGCCGTGATCCGCGGATCGACCAGCCACTATGATTATGTCTGCAATGAGGTTTCCAAAGGGGTTGCCGCCGCTTCCATGGAGAGCGGTGTGCCCGTTATGTTCGGCGTCGTCACGACTGAAAATATCGAACAGGCCATTGAGCGTGCCGGCACCAAGGCGGGCAACAAGGGCTATGACTGCGCGCTTGGCGCCATCGAGATGGTCAATCTGATCCGTACAATGGATGTGTAATTCAACGAGACAGCTGATCTGCTCCTCTCTATAGATGTGTGATTCAACGAGACGGTCAATCTGATCCGCTCTATGGATGTTTGATTGAATAAGAGTTCAGGGCTCACTCGCGGGGTCCGGATGCCGGGTGCGGGACGGGGTCCCGCACCTGTTTTTTGCCGTGGATGCCTTAGAATGATTTGATAACAGCTATGTAGTATGGTATACTTTCGAAATCATAGATGCATTTCCCGGAGGGGAATGACAGGCTGAGTACTATGATTGAAAGCACTATGTTTTGAAGAAAGAGAGTGATTCGATTTTATGGACGATGGCAGTCGATCTACATGGCTGATTGTGATACTGCTGCTCCTTGCAGCCATGTTGTTTGCCGTAATGGAGACAGCATTTGCCTCGGTTTCCCGTGTGCGCATCAGGACTGATGCAGAAAAGGGTGAAAAAAGCGCAGTCCGCGCTCTTTACGTAATAGAACATTTTGACAGAGCGATTACGACGCTCCTGATTTGTACCAATATCGTTCATCTGGCCACGGCCTCCATCGTGACGGTGTATGTCACCAAGCGGTGGGGCGTCTCGGCGGTTTCCATTTCCACACTGATCACCACGCTGGTAGTATTTTTCTTCGGAGAGATGCTGCCCAAGAGTCTTGCGCGGAAATATAATGAGCCCCTGAGTCTTTTGACGGCAGGGGTTCTTTGCGTGCTGATGACAATACTGCGCCCCTTCGCAGCCCTGCTGACCTGGATTGGAAACGCGGTCGCGAAGATGACCAAAGGGGACGATACGGCCTCCGTCACGGAAAATGATATCTATGACATCATTGAGGATATGGCCGAGGAGGGCAAGATCAACGAGGAGCAGGGCAACCTGATCTCGTCCGCCCTGCAGTTCGGCGATGTCACGGTGGAGAGTATCCTGACAAGCCGTGTAGACGTGGCGGCGATCGACATTGACATGCCGCAGGAGGAGATTCTGGCCTTCATCAAGGAGCAGAACCACAGCCGTCTGCCGGTCTACGAGGGTACGATCGACAATATCATAGGAATTCTCCATATCCGCCGCTACATCCGCTACTATATCCGCAGAGGTGAGGCACTGGATATCCGCCCCCTTCTGTATGAGCCCTTTTTCGTCCATCAGTCGACCAAGATCGACGACCTCCTGGAGATCATGTCGCGCAAAAAGATCAATCTCGCCGTGGTCACGGACAATTACGGCGGAACGCTGGGCATTGTCACGGACGAGGATATCCTCGAGGAACTGGTCGGTGAGATCTGGGATGAGGACGACCGCGCGGTCCGCAATGTCGTTCCCATGACGGACGGCTCCTACAGCGTCAACCCCGAGGAGCATGTGCTCGACGTGCTCGATGAACTGGGCATTTCCTACACAGAGGCCCAGGAAGAGGAGATCGGGCGGAAGCTGATGAATGAGCTCGCCTATGAGGCCTTTCCGCACATTCCGGTGGCGGGCGACAGCTTCAAATATCTGGGGATCCAGATCTCCGTTCTCGTCATGCGCCACAACCGCATCATGCGTCTGAAAGTGCGCAGCCTTACCGAAGAAGAACTGCAGTTTG
Organism: Lachnospiraceae bacterium UBA4380; assembly: GCA_002390025.1. Lineage (GTDB taxonomy): Bacteria > Bacillota > Clostridia > Lachnospirales > Lachnospiraceae > CAG-791. The sequence continues at coordinate 19,132 of DGRU01000112.1, read as the reverse complement.
ACCGGGATGCCGCCGCCATGGCGGGAATCGATCCCGATACCGGACGGTTTATCAGTGAGGACCGCGGCTCAGACGATAAAAACGGAGAGGACAGGAAGAGCGCATCGGAAGCGGATGTTGTTCTTTCTTCCGACGGATCTGCCTTTACCGAAGAGGATGCGCGGGCATTTGCCGAGGGCAAAGCCTATCAGATCCGGCAGGCAACGGGAAAGCATTATTCCCGCTCCATGTCAAAAGCAAGCGGACAGGAGAGGAGGTGACGCAGGATGGGTGAAGTTTACATCTATATCGCCGGAGTCATTCTCTGTGTCGCCTGTTCGGCCTTTTTCTCCGCATCGGAGATGTCCTTTTCGGCCTGCAGCCGGGTAAGGCTGGAGCACCAGCGTGATAACGGAGACAAAAAGGCAGGGATCGCCGTGAAGATCCGCGAGGGATTTGACGACGCTCTCTCCGCGATCCTTGTGGGCAACAATCTGGTCAATATCGCCGCTTCCTCAATGGGATCGCTGGCGGTCATGACCCTGCTGAGTGAAAAATACGCCTGGGTCTCAACCCTTATCATTACCATCGCGGTCATTATCTTCGGAGAGACCATACCCAAGATCACGGCCCAGAAAAACGCGACCCGCTTTGCCAGAACTTTTGCGCGTCCGGTCCGTTTTCTGATGATCGTCCTCAAACCCGTCACCATGATCGTGGTCGGACTGGTAAATCTGATCACAGGACTTCTACCCGATATGGCGGAGGACGACGGCGACGCGGCTCTGGAGGAACTGCACACCATGATCGATATGGCGGAGAATGAGGATGTTCTCGATGAGGATGCCTCGGAACTTGTCAGCGCCGCCATTGACTTTTCGGATATTTCCGCCTCGGAGGTCATGACTGCCCGCGTGGACATCGAGGGAATCGATATCGATGATCCCTGGGAGGAGATCCTGCACAAGATCGACACCTCCTCCTACTCCCGTATCCCGGTCTACGAGGACAGCATCGACCATGTGATTGGAATCCTCAACCTGAACCGTTTCCTCAAGGCCATGATCGACAAGGACAAGGTGGAGATCCGCTCCCTCCTGCTGCCGACCTGCTATGTGTACAAGACCATGAAGCTGCCGGCAGTCCTTTCCTCTCTTCGAAATGCCCAGCAGCATCTGGCCGTCGTCACAGACGAATACGGCGGGACCCTGGGGGTCGTCTCCATGGAGGACGTCCTGGAGCAGCTGGTCGGAGAGATCTGGGACGAGACCGACACCGTGGAACGCGATGTCGTTGAGCAGGGAGAGGGCGTGTATGAACTCGACGGCGATATGCCGGTCTCCGAATTCCTGGAGCTCATGCACTGGGATGAGGATGATTTTGACTTTGACTCCGAGACCGTCGGAGGCTGGTGCATCGAGATCAACAACGGCTTTCCCAATGTCAACAGCGTTTTCACCTATGAAAATATAGAGGTACGGATTCTGGAGGTCTCCGAGCGCCGGGTGCGCCGGGTTCTGATCAAACGCAACCAGGACAGGGACGGCTGATCCCGTGCCAGGACTGATGCCGGAGCCGGAATACAGCAGAAATAATTGATTTTTAAAGAAAAAGCTCCTTTTCAGGGAGTGCAGGAGAATAAGGATGACATATTCTGCTGCCGCTCTGAAAAGGAGCTTTTTAATATCTGTTTTAATATCTGCAAAGGTTCCTGTCGGCTCCGATTGTATAAAAAAGGGAGATCTGGTCCGTCCTGCGCCCCAATGGGGTCAGGCAGACAAAGGAAGCCGAGACAAAAGGAGAGTCAGGCTGTCCCGCGGCCAATGGGGTCAGGTAAGCTGTTTTTACAGCCCCTTTTTGGCATGCAGCCACCAGGAGTAGATTGCCGGCACAAGGGTGAAGACCACAACCACACCGATCATGAGAACTGGATTTGAGAGGCCTGCAAGAGCCAGTATGACCAGTATGAGCCCGCCTGCCACCCACAGATAGCCGGCCAGCCGGTGGGTGCGGTTCCAGTTTTCCTCGTTGTCCAGGGCCCATGGAACCTTGATACCGATGGTATAGTTCTGCCGGGTCTTGGGCATATAGTTCCCGATCAGGATGAACAGGATCCCCATCAGGATCATCATAAAGGACGAAATATTCAGGGGATGCCCCAGGTTATAGGTGTAGACCGCGGTCCCGCAGATGAGCGAGACAAAAGGGATGATCCACAGAACAAGACGGAAGATCTTTGGACTGATATTCTGTTTTCGCGGATCGTTGGCAGTGATGACTGCACAGATCCAGAGCATGGCGAGGCAGAAGAGCGGGATGAAAAAGACTGCGAAGGGCTTACTGCTGAAGCCGTTAGCCTCGTTGTTCATTCCGAAATGGGTCGCCATGACATCGGGCAGCCGGTTCCACAGGATCAGGCCGACGGGAATCGGCAGCAGGGTAACGATGCTTGTGATGAGAAGAGTTTTCCATGCTTTTTTCAGCATATCAATCGCCTCCTTCTTTTTCCTGCAGAGAGGAGATCCACAGCAGGATCTCCTCCAGCACGGATGCATTGAGCTGGTAATAGATGAAGTTCTTTTCGCGGGTCTCGCAGATGAGATCCGCTTTTTTCAGGATCTTGAGGTGGTAGGAGATGGTGGCTCCGGTCATATCGAAGTTGGAGCCGATCTCACCCGCCGACATAGGTCCTTTTTTGAGCAGCTCCAGGATCTGTCTTCGGACAGGATCGGAGAGCGCTTTGAAGGTATCTGCAAATGCCATTGTTTTACTCCGGTTTCTGTCAGGTTTTACGTCTTGCAGTGTGTCTGACGGATGTGCCGCCAGGCATTTAGACAAATTTCTAAATACTATTATATCAGCCCCGATCCTGTCGTCAACAGGTATTTAGAAAAATATCTAAATACTGAAACAAGAGTCGCGAGGGACTCATCCAACATGCAGAAAGCGCTTCACCCCATGGTATTGCGTCTGTTTCTGTGGTATCTTTTAGTAAGAATCTTTGGTCTGAGGATCGGAAAGGCGCTGGATATGGCACGTGCGAAGTGGTACGAACTTGACAATGCGGCTAAGATTGTTCCCTCGACTGCGAAGGGGGCGGATACACGCGTTTTCAGGATCACCTGTGAACTGAAAGAGGATGTGGACGGGGCGATTCTGCAACAGGCACTGGACAGAACCGTGCCGGACTTTCCGCATTTTGCGAGCGTTCTGCGTAAAGGCCTGTTCTGGTATTATCTTGACAGCAGCAGCATTCGGGCTGTGGTACAGCCGGAAAACAAGCCTCCCTGCAGCGCGATCTATTTCGACGGCAGAAGGCGGCTTTTGTACCGGGTCAATTACTACCGCCGCCGGATTAATCTGGAGATGTTCCATGTACTGACGGACGGCACAGGTGCCTTTGCTTTTCTGCGGGCTATCGTATGCAATTATCTCATGCTGGCCCACGGGCTCGAAGAGGAGGAATCCCAGGATCTCTCAAGTGTCAAGGAAAAAGCGGACGACGCCTTCAACCGCTATTATCAGAAGGAGACAAAAGGCAGGCCCATGGAAAAGCTTCCCCGCCGCGCCTATCATCTGCAGGGGGAGAGAGACGAATACCTGCAGATGCACCTGATCGAAGGAACTGTCTCGGTATCCAAATTCCTAAAAGTCGTAAAGGAACATCAGACTACAGCATCCGCCTTTACTACGGCTCTCTTTATGGAGTCCATTCTGGAGGAAATGCGCGAGAGGGACAAAAAGCTTCCCATCGTACTGAGTGTCCCCGTGAATCTGCGCAATTATTTTAAATCGGAAACTGCCAGAAACTTTTTCGGCGTGATCAATGTCGCTTTTTATCCGGACCAATACGACGGAACCCTTGGCAGCATCCTTGAGGTGGTTCAGGCTTCCTTCAAGAGGCAGCTGACACAGGAACAGGTCGCGCTTTCCATGCACGATTATGCCCGCCTTGAGCACAATATTGCCATCCGGCCGGTTCCCCTCTTTATCAAAAACCTGGTCATCGCGGCGGTCAACAGCGGTGTGCAGAAAGGCATCACCGGAACGATCTCCAATGTGGGAAAGATCACTATGCCCGAGCCCTTCGCCTCCTACATAGACCGCTTCAGCTGCTTTATGGCGGCGCCGGATGTACAGATCAGTGTCTGCTCATTCGGTGGAAAGATGTGCTTCGGTGTGGGAAGCTCCTATGTGACAAATCTTGTCATGATGCGTTTCTTCCGGAAGATGGTCGCTCTGGGAATTGATGTGGAAATTGCCACCAATGATACCTGGGACTCTGAAGATACCGATTCTGCAGCACAGAAGCGTGAAAATAAAGAAAACAATATTTCTGCAGCACCGAAAGTTCGGGAGGAAAAAAATGCAGTATTGTCCGAATTGCAGGGTACAGATCCGGGGCAGGAAAGCCCGCTGCCCCCTCTGCCAGAGAGAGCTGATTGATATGGGCGGCGAGCCGGATGATCCCTTCGTGAAGCTCCCCAGTCCCAGGGTGAGTTTCCGTCGGATGATCCAGGTGGTGACCTTTGTCTGCGTCAGCCTGGAAATCCTGCTGGGGGCCTTTGAGATCATCAATGGATTCACCGCCGGCTGGATCTACGTGTTCATGCTGGTCATCCTTCTGTCCGGGGTGGATTTTCAGGTCGCAGTCTATTACCGCAACAACCTGATCCGTATGCTGACGACCCAGGGCTATATTATCATGGCGCTGCTCCTGCTCATCGCCCACCTGACCAGGAGCGGATCATGGGCAGTCACCTGGGCGGCCCCGTCCATGTTTTTGATGCTCATCGCGGTCACCTTTGCGGCGGCCAAATTCCAGCAGATGGAGCTGCAGGAATTCATCCTGTATCCGGCTTTTGATGTATTGATGAGCCTTCTGCAGATCATCCCGATTGCTATGGGATTGAATAAGAATATCGCGCCGGCTGTTCTCTGCATCGCTCTGATGCTGATCCTGGTCAGCAGCCTTGTGATTTTCCGGGGAGATATGCTCAGGGACGCCGCCGCAAAATATCTGCACATGTGATACTGAGACAGCTGCCGCAGTTGATCGGGGAGAGGCAGATGAGCTGCGGACGTCCCCGCCCTGAGACAAAGGGAGCCGGGATGTAAGCCGAAGGGCCGTCTCCGAATGTGCGGAAAACGACGAATATAGAAACAACCTGTTTGGGGATACTGATACATGAAGGAAGAGAAAAAACAGCACGGCCGCGCGATCGGGGCCGGACAGGAAGCGATCGAAGAAAAAGCGGAGGGCGCAGCCGAAGGCGGAAAACACCTTGCCGGGCATGCGCTTGAAAACCTGCAGGAGATAATCGGAGACCGCGCGGAGAACGTGATCGGCAATGTCATGGAGAATGCCCGCTTTGAGGCGCCGGAACTCCAGGTCCGTCCCGGACAGGGCGCTTCGCAGCAGGTGCCGGAGATGGAAATCCACCAGTGGTACCGCGTTCCCGTAGAGGGCGGAAAGACCGCGGACGGCTCGGAATATCATATTTATGTGAGAAAGGGCACGACAGACCATCTGTGCGTGTTTTTGTCCGGCGGCGGCATTGCGTGGAACCCCTATACAGCTGCCCGTCCCGTGACAGGCGGCCGGGTCCTGGCATGGCATCCTAACTATTACTGGAGCAATCTCCGTCCCTTTACCCAGTTTTTTAATATCGGTGTCGGGATCACCGACAACAGCGCCAGACGCAATCCTTTCCGTGACTGGAATTTTGTGGTGATCACCTATGCCACCGGAGACATGCATCTGGGAAGGAATATTTACCGCTACAAGGATGAAGAGGGACAGGACCAGTGCCTGTATTTTCACGGCTATGAGAACTTTCTGATGTCCATGCGCATCACGAAGACTCTTTTTACAGACGCAGACAAGCTGCTGATCGCCGGAGAGAGCGCCGGCGCCTTTGCCGTGCCCGCCCTGGCGGAACAGATCCACCAGGAGTTCTATCCCTCCTGCCACGACGTCACCCTGTTCTCGGACAGCGCCCTTCTCCTCAACAAAGAATGGAAAAAAACAGCCCGCGAGGTCTGGAATGTCCGGGAGGACATCGCCGAAAATATCAGGGGACAGAATCTGACGCTGGACTGGTACCGGGCCCTCTACCGCAGGAGAGGGGACCAGTACCGCTATCTCTATGCCTGCTCAGTGCGGGACTACCTGCTGAGCGCTTTTTACAATGACGTCCACAACAAAAAATATGACACCGATGAGCGGATGCAGCGCCTTTTCACACGGCAGCTCAGGGACATGATCCGCGCCCTGCACAAGGTGACCCCCTCATTCGGAATCTATCTCTATGACTGGCGGCGTCCGGTCCTCTACCGCGGCGGAACCATCCACACCATGGTGCGCCAGCCCGAATTCTACCTGCATCGCCGCGGCATTCCCAGCATGGCCAAATGGCTGGCCGCTGCGGTCGAGGGAGAGACACACAGCGTGGGACTGGATCTTCTGGAAAAGAAAAAGACCGGCAGAAAAAAGAGGAGAAAGCGCGGAAAAAAGAAGGGGGAAGCGCAGGAAAAGGAGCAGGCAAGAAGCTGAAAACAGTACGGTGAATGCAGGACCCGCCCGCGGATCCTGCGCTCCGGGAATAAAAATCACATTGCGGTGAATGCGAGACCCGCCCGCGGGCTTTGCACTCCGGGGAATAAAAATCACATAGCGGTAAATGCAGGACCCGCCCGCGGGTCCTGCGCTCCGAAGAATAAAAAATACGGGCAGCGGCTGGAGATCAGTCCGCTGCCCGTATTTCCATGTCTGTCAGTGCATATTGCAGCAGGTCCTCCGGCCTTGTCTGCGGCAGGATCCACTCCAGCGCGGCCTCCGGAGGGAGGATCAGTGGCATCCGGTCATGGATGCGGGCAAGCTCCCGCCCCGGTTCCCTTGTCAGGACCACGAATACGGGGACATTGTTTTCAATCCGGTAGAGACCGCACAGCCAGGTGACGGAAGCGGCCTGCAGGACCTGTCCTGCCAGGGGACTTTCCGCACTCTGCAGGGCTGCCTGGTAAGCTGCTGCGGAGGCTGTTTCGGACAGGAAGCCGGTTTTTGCGCCAGCCCCGGATTTTACGCCGATTGCGGAGTTTGCTTTGGTCAAGGAGTTTGCTTCGATCAAGGATTTTGCGCCAATCGCATATTTCTGCCCGGTCCTTTTGCGCCCTTTTTCATCCGTATAGTGTTCCCACTCATAATACCAGGAGGCGGGGATGATGCAGCGCCGCGATGCCCAGGCATCCCGGAAGGAAGCCTTTTCCGCGGCTGTCTCTGAGCGGGCGTTGACCAGGAGCATCCCTTTGGCGGAATCTGCCCCGCCGGCGGCCTCCTGCCGGCCGGTTTCCCCGGGCTCCCGCCTGGTGCTCTTCCCCCGGGGAGGCAGCCAAAATCCCCACTTCATGGGATAGACAGCAGCATTGCCGCTCCTGTCAGGTGCCAGCACAGGAACTATGTCCGTGGGCCGGATCTCACCGGCTGTTTTCAGGATTTCCATGGGGTCACCGACGGAATTACTGCCTGCATTACCATTTGTATGGACGACTGAATTGCTGTCTGCATAGCTGCCTGAATCAGCACCTGTATAAAAGCCTGCATTACCGCCGGTAAGGCCTCCTCTTAGTGCCGGCTCCATTTGCCGGAGGCGCACAAATCTGCGCAGCAGGGGGGACCTGCGCGCGGCTTCCATGATATATTCGAGATCCGGCGTGCCGGGCAGAACGTAAAAACGGGTGCACATGACAGAGATTCCTTTCTGAGCTGCCGCCGCCCGGGGGCAGTCCGGCGTGACCGGCCAATCGTGAGGGATCTGGAAAGTGAAAACAGCGTGCAAAATGAGAGGCGACCTGTTACAATAGGATTACTGCACAGGGTAAAGCCGCCGTTTTTAAGCGGAGGTGTTTGTGTGATTGCAAGTATCATTATCTCTCTATTTTACGCAGCTGTCAAAAATGCAGGAAGGCTGCGATTTTTTGGTGATAACTTTTCTCTCATTTTCCTGTCGCGCAGCAGGCGGCCGCCGGAGCCTGGGCCGGAAAATGGACCGGTCTTAAAACGTATCCCCTTATTTTTCTTTCCCTTTCTTCTGTCACTTTGCCTGTGCGCCTGTTCTGCCGGGGCAGGGGAACCTGTATTGGAGGAAATTGATTCCGGGCAGTCTGCGGAAGGGGCTTTTGAAGAAAAAGAAACTGCCCGCGCAGGCTTAACAGAGGGCAGATCAGCAGGCAGTCAGGTTATAGAAGGCAGGCTGGCAGGCAGCCGTTTAGCAGATCAGCAGGGATCATCTGCTGACGAGGAGAGAGAAGCGAAAGAGGGATCGATAGACAATGAGGTACAGGAGAGTCTCCTCACTGTCCACGTCTGCGGCGCAGTCAGAAAAGAAGGGGTCTATTCACTTCCTGCGGGAAGCCGGATCCGGGATGCCATCGATGCGGCAGGCGGATTCAGTGAGGACGCAGACAGATCATATCTGAACCTTGCAATGAAAATCGAAGATGCCTGGCAGATCCGTGTCCCGTCAAAAGAAGAGGCAGAGACACTCCGCCTTGACCAGGGAAGGTCCGGTGCGGGGGCGGCAGTTCCGGGTGCGGTGCCCGGTGTATCCGGCGCATCCGGCCTGCAGGGCGCAGGAACTTCCGAAGACGGTGCCGGTGCATCAAATCCGGCAGAGAAGATCAATCTGAACACGGCTTCCAAAGAGGAACTGATGAAGATTCCTGGTGTCGGAGAGGCCAAGGCGCAGCGCATCATTGACTATCGGGAACAGGAGGGGCGCTTTGAGGCTATCGAAGATCTCATGAAAGTCCCAGGCATCAAGGACGCCAGTTTTCAGAAGATGAAAGAATACATCACTGTTTAATACATCACTGTATGCTGCATGGCAGCATGGTACATGATTTAAAGGATTAAGGAGAAACGTATTTATGGCAAAAGTTCTGGTCGTTGATGACGAGAAGATGATTGTTAAAGGGCTGCGTTTCAGCCTCCTTCAGGACGGACATGAAGTGGAATGTGCCTATGACGGCGAAGAAGCTGTCAACATGATCCGGGACAAGCAGTTTGATATCGTGCTTCTGGATGTCATGCTCCCCAAGCTGTCAGGCTTCGAAGTTCTGCAGCAGGTGCGCGAATTTTCAGATGTCCCGATCATCATGCTCACAGCGCGCGGCGATGACATGGACAAAATACTGGGACTTGATTACGGCGCCGACGATTATGTCACCAAGCCCTTCAATCCCCTGGAAGTCAAGGGAAGGATCAAAGCGATCATCCGCCGTACTTCACGCGCACGGAAGCCGGAACCTGTGAATGAAAATATCATAGAGGTGGGCGATCTGCGCATGGACCTGGACAACCGCCGCGTCTCTCTTGAGGATAAGGAAATCAATCTCACCAGCAAGGAGTTTGAACTGCTCGAGCTTCTGGCGACGCATGCCGGCAAGGTCTACAGCCGCACGACCCTTCTTCAGATGGTCTGGGGCAAGGAATATCCCGGCGACGTGCGCACAGTGGACGTTCATATCCGCCGCCTGCGCGAAAAAATAGAGCACAATGCGTCCGAGCCCAGGTACGTGCAGACCAAGTGGGGAGTCGGATACTATTTCCGGAGCCACGAGAGATAAGACCGTGTTCCGGAGCAGGAAAACCAGGTTCCGGATCCCGAAAATTGTCCGTAACGGAAAAACTTTTGCTCCGGAGCGATAGGACTGTGATAGGACCGTGTTTCGGAGCAGGAATATTTGTTCCGGAGTAAGAAACAGGAAGAACTATGCGGGAACGAATCAGAAAAGTCCTGGACAGGCTGGTGTTCTTTCGAAGCCTGCGGGTCATTTTTTTCATCATCATATTTCTGGTCGGCGCGGTGCCGTGCATCCTTCTCCAGAACGGAATTCTGCGGAACTACGAGGAGAGGGCGGTCGAAGTGCGTGTGGAGCAGGTCAAGGCCCAGCTCCGCTCCTTTGCCAACCACCTGATCAATACCAATTATCTGGTCAATCACCAGTCCGGCCAGGTCGATGCGGAGCTCTCTGAATTCGGTACTCTGTACGACGGACGTCTGATGATCATCGACCCAACCCTGACAGTTGTCAAAGATACCTACAGCCTCTCGGAAAACAAGACGATCGTCTCCCAGGACGTCATTACCTGTCTGAAGACAGGAAACAGGGACGGGTCGGAAAACTACGACAGAGAATACGGATTTATAGAGATCGTTGTTCCGATCATTGAGACCAGGTCCATGGAGGGCCTGGATTATTATGTTAACAGGAATATTTCGGATTCCGGAGACATGACCGAGTACAGAGAATACAGCTTCGGCAGGAACGGCCAGAACAGTGACAGCAGTCAGGCCAATTCTGTCCGCGGCGTACTCCTGGCAAGTACATCGACAGAATATATACAAAAGACTAAGGAGATCCTGCGGCGCAAAGCCCTTATGCTGCAGATTATCATGATGATTGTGGTCTTTTTTGCCTCCATCATTATTTCCGGTTTGCTGGTCCGCCCCTTCGAAGTCCTGTCCAGGGATATCAGCGAGGTCAAGGAGGGCTACTCAAACGAGCCGATCTCAGCGCCCATATACACGGAGACCAGACATATCGCGGACGCCTTCAACAATGTCCTGGGCCGTATGAACGCCCTGGATCAGTCGCGTCAGGAATTCGTCGCCAACGTATCCCATGAGCTCAAGACGCCCATGACCTCCATGAAAGTCCTTGCGGCTTCGCTTTTGTCCGAGGAGAATGTCGACCCCGCTGTTTACAGAGAGTTTCTGGAAGATATAGACCACGAGATCGACCGTGAAAACAAGATCATTTCCGACCTTCTGGACATGGTCAAGGAAGACCGAACCAATACGGACCTGGAGGTAACGGAGACCGATATCAATGCGCTGGCCAAGGCGGTCATGAAGCGCATGCGGCCCATCGCGGAGGCCAGCGACATAGCCCTGACGCTCGTAAACCGCCGGGAAGTCATCGCGGAGGTGGATATCACCCGAATCAATCTGGTCCTCACAAACCTGGTCGAAAATGCCATCAAATACAACCACGAGCACGGAGAGGTCATTGTCACAGTGGATGCCGATGATGAGTATTTTTCCTTCACGGTCGCGGACAACGGCATCGGTATTCCGGAGGAAGACCTGAACAGAATCTACGAGCGCTTCTTCCGCGTGGACAAGTCACGCTCACGCGAGATCGGCGGAACCGGCCTGGGCCTGTCGATCACAAAGAGCGCCATCCTGCGCCATCACGGCACGATCTCCGTCGAGAGCAAAGAGGGTGAGGGCACTACCTTTATCGTCAGGATCCCGCTGCGGTATTCCGCAGAGCCCATGGAACTCAGAGTCGGGAAACAGCGCAGGCAGATCACGCGCCTTCTGCGCGGCCGCAAAAAGAACGCTGTGGAAAAGGAATACATGGAAAAGACCATCCATGTCTCCCGGCGCAAATACAAACCCGTGCCGGACAAGGAAATCGGATCAGGGCCTTCGCGCCCGGCAGATGAAATCAGTCCTTCGCGTGCAACAGGTGAAACCGGTCCTTCGCGCACAGCAGATGTAACCGGTCCTTCGCGTGCAACAGATGAAGCCGGATTCGCAGAAGAGGGGAGGGAACACTTATGAAGAAAGACTGTACTTCCCCCATCAAAGCCGGCTGTGACAGCCGGGCCGTCAGGGCAGATCGGCAGCCCTTGTGGCGCATGTTGCTGCTTCGTCAGCAGAAAGCCCGCCAACCGCAGATCCGTCAGCCGAAGGCCCTCCAACCGCAGTTCAGCCTGTCTTTGATCTGTATACTGATTCTGTGCCTGCTCTGCGGCAGCCTGTGCGGCTGTGCCGCTTCTGCCCCTGACGAAGATTCTGTCCGGGTCTTTTATCTGAATACGGACAAGACCGGACTTGTCTCCAGGCAGAGAGTTCTGCAGGCCGAGTCGATTTATGCAAAGGCAGAGGAACTGCTGGATGCACTGGCTTCCGCTCCTGCTGACGAAGGTGTGACGGCGCCCATCAGCGGCTTTGAGCGCAGAGATTTTTCCATCGAAAAAAATACGGTCTCCATCGATTTTACGGTAGATTACCGGAAGATGGACAATATTACGGAAAAGCTGACCCGGGCGGCCATTGTCAACACCATGTGCGAGCTGGAGGAGATCCGCCGCGTTACCATCCGCATCAACGGCGCCCTGATCGTAGATGAGAACGGCAGCAAATCGGAAAACATGACAGCGGACCAGTTCATCTATAACGCCGGCAGCGAAATGCTCAACTTCGAGCGGGCGGAGATTCACCTCTATTTTGCCACTGCAGACGGCAAACAGCTGGTGGAGACCTACAGGACCGTTGTTTTCAACGGAAACATCCCCATGGAGAGAGTGGTTGTGGAGCAGATCATCGCCGGTCCCAACGGTGACTTCAATTATCCCACCGTCAACAAGGACACCAGGCTCGTCAATGTCCTGACCCGCGACAATATCTGCACGGTGACCCTTGACAGCACCTTCCTCACCAATCCCAATCCGGTGGATCCGGAGGTCGCGGTCTACTCCATTGTCAATTCCCTGACCGAGCTACCCGCCATCAGCCAGGTCCAGATCATCATCGAAGGTGAGGACAACCCCGTTTTCATGGAAAAATTCACCCTCGATTCAGAGAACCTTCTGAAGAAGAACACCAAGATCGTCCAGAGCGGCGGGTGAAGGGTATCCGGAAATTGATGAAATTGATGGTGATTGCTAAAGCACTGTGAAAAGGGAAAAAAATAGTAGTATAATATTATTGCACAGGACAAAGCAGCCGATAATTTGTCGTTCTATACGACGGAGGTGCCTGTGCTATGCAATTAAAAAAACACACTGAAAAAAGCGCAGCCACCCGTTCAGAACGGGGGCTGCAATTTTTTTCTTCCGGCAAAGAAATATTGTTTGATAAAAGTCATTATCATGGAGGTTTGTTGTACGGAGGATCCTTTCACGGAGGATTCTTTCACGGAGATTCGAATTACGGA
>DGRU01000112.1:0-6027 GCA_002390025.1 Lachnospiraceae bacterium UBA4380 | reverse complement strand
GAATTACGGAGGATCCTTTCACAGAGATTCGTTTTACAGAGGTTATTCTCACCCAGGTTTCTGGTTTTTCGGACGAAGACCGCTTTTTACAGTACTTGCCGTCCTGGCTGCTGCCATTGGAATCTGTATCTTTCTTTTTCCATACAGTCTTACGGACTATGAACCGTATCGGGGAAAAAGAGTGACGCTTACCGGAACAGTCTGCGGACTGGAACAGAAGATGGAAGGAGACACTCTCGTCTGGCGCATGATGCTGTCGGATGTTCGGACAGATGATACTACAGCAGATAGCAAAACGGATTCTGCTGCAGGCAGCGTAATAGATCCCGGAAAGCGGGACCGGGTGCTCTGTGTCCTGGATCATGCACCCCAAGTGGACATGAGTGCCCGTGTCCGTCTGTGCGGAACTCTGTATCCATTCCGCAGAGCCATGAATGAGGGCGAGTTTGACCTCCGCATGTATTATCACATTCTGCGGGTGTCATTTTCACTGCGTGATGTGGATATCCTGGCCGCCTCCGCTCCGACAGACAAGCTGGGGGCGCTGCTGTTTCATTTCAAAAATCACATGTCGGACTGCATTGACTGCCTTTTTTCAACACAGAATTCGGCGGTCTTAAAAGCCATGCTTCTGGGGGAAAAAGGTCTGCTGGAGGAGGAGACGAGAGAGCTGTATCAGGGCGCCGGAATTGTGCATATATTAAGCATAAGCGGCCTTCACCTGTCTCTTCTCGGCATGGGATTTTTTTCGCTGACCGGAAAATGCCGATGGATCCCCATGCCGGTCCGTGCGGCCGCATCGATCCTTATTGTCTTTCTGTATGGAAAGATGATCGGTATGGGCACATCAGTTTTTCGCGCCCTCATCATGTTGACCCTATATATCATTTCCAAAGTCATCGGCAGGACCTATGATATTCTGACGGCGGCTTCCATCGCCGCATTTCTCCTGCTGCTGGACCAGCCTCTCTACCTTCTTCACACAGGCTTCCAGTTCTCCTTTTGCGCTGTGCTGGCCATTGGCATTCTGCTGCCCGCCCTCCCCGGCCGCATTCTGAAAGCCCTGGCCATTCCGCTTGCTGCCCTGCCTGTCTATCTGTGGGCATACGGCACTTTTCCCATTACTTCTCTGCTCTTGAACCTGATCGTCATCCCTCTCATGACAGTTGTCATGGTCAGCGCCGGCGGAGCTGTCCTGCTGGCAGGAATAATCGGCTGCCTTTTCGGTGGACTGACGGATTCCCTGCCTGCCAGCGGGGCGCTATCTGCCGGCGAGGTTCTACCTGGCGGCAGAATCCTGCCTGCTACTGAGGCACTGTCTGCCAACGGAGCCATGTCTGCCGGCGGGGCCCTGCCTTCCGCCCTGAGAGGGCTTCCGCGTATTATAGGTCTTCCTGCGGAACTAATCCTGGATTTTTATCGTTTTCTCGCTGAGTCTTCCGGGAAGATCCCCGGACACGAGATTGTATTGGGCAGGCCTTCACCGATTCGGATTCTGGCTTTCTATAGTATGCTGCTCATCCTTGCAGCCATCTCCGTCCGTCTCCAGATGCCGCATATGCGAAGACGCATAGAAGCGGATGCAATTTCGCAGAAGCGGGAAGCTTCTCTTATGCAGCTTAGAAATGTACGAACTGAGAATACCGCATATGCTGCACATATTACAGAAAATCCGGGTGCGAAGGTATGGAGTGAGGCCTTTGCAGATTCCTTGAAGAGCAGTCGACGGAAAGAAGACAGGGTTGATTTATTATTGCGCGGGGCAGCTGCGAAAACTTGTCAGAGCTTTCACCTTTATGACAACCGCTCGAGAAAGGACTTTGCCTGCATCTGCACCGCTCTCTGGATAGCAGCCTCCCTCTTTGTGCTGGCCTTCCGCTTTTCTCCTGCTTTCGAGATGGATATGCTCTATGTCGGTCAAGGGGATGGGATATTTATCAGCTGCAGGGGAAGGCATTTTCTGATTGACGGAGGCAGCTCCACAAAAGAGGATCTTGCCAAATACACCCTCATTCCTTTTCTCCACAGTAAGGGTGTGGGCCGCCTGGACGGCATCATCCTGACCCATGACGACAGCGACCACTGCAGCGGCCTCCTGCAATTCCTGGAAGCAGCTGCGGAGGAAAAACCACTTATTTCGCTCTCCGCGGTCTATCTTCCCGATCTCACAGAGGACGCAAAGGGAGAAAACTACAGAAGTATCGAGAAACTGTGCGGGCAGGCCGGCATCCCGGTCCACTACATCAGCCGGGGACTGCGGCTACGCAGTGGAGACCTCACCCTGGACTGCCTCCACCCCGCCCGGGGTGCCTCTTATGAGGATGCCAACGAATACTCGACGACCCTGCTGCTCAGATATAGAGATTCATCTCTTTCGCCAGAGGAAGATTCTGCTGTCAAACCGGATTTGTCAGGAAAGGCAGAAGGTTTTTCGGCTCTGCTCACAGGTGACCTGGAAGGTCAGGGAGAGGAGGAACTCCTGAAGCACCTGACGGAGACGAACCTTCTGCAGGATTCAGAGGAGCTTCCGAACATTGACGTTTTGAAAGTTGCCCATCACGGCAGCAAAAATGCGACTTCCGAGCATTTCCTGCAGTTGGTTCACCCGGACATTGCCATCATTTCCGCCGGGATCGACAATATGTATGGGCATCCTGCAGAAGAACTGCTGGACAGACTTGAATCCTCCGAATCTCAGCCAGCCATTTACAGGACTGATTTACAGGGGGAGATCTCATTCCGACACAATAAGAAAGGAGACGATTATCATGTCAAAACCTTTTTGGGAGACACGACAGAGACTTCTGAAATTTCGAAAAAGTAAGTGGACTGGGAAGCGAAGCGACGGAGTGGTCGAAAGAGAAAAAGATCACCACTGCGGCGGAGGAAGTTGGCTCTGTCTTGGTGGGAATGAAGCGACCAGGGGCCGTGGAAGATAAAAGGTCACGCGTGCCTTAAAAAAGCGAAGCGACGGAGCTTCAATGAAACCAAAAGATCACCACTGCGCCAGAGGGAGCAAAGCGACCGAGGGCCACAGCGTACAAAAGGTCACGCATGCCTTGAAAAAGCGAAGCGACAGGGGCGTTGCAAGAGTAAGAGGTCACCACTGCGTTGGCGGGACTTGACTGGAGCGAAGCGACCGGAGGCGGTGCCGAGCAAAAGGTCACGCATGCAATAGAAAAGTGAAGCGACGGAGATATCGCAAGAGTAAGAGGTCACCACTGCGGCGGAGAAAGTTGGCTCTGTCTTGGTGGGAATGAAGCGACCAGGAGACGTGGAAGATAAAAGGTCACGCATGCCTTGAAAAAGTGAAGCGACAGAGGTGTTGCAAGAGTAAGAGGTCACCACTGCGGCGGAGGAAGTTGGCTCTGTCTTGGTGGGAATGAAGCGACCAGGGGACGTGGAAGATAAAAGGTCACGCATGCCTTGAAAAAGTGAAGCGACGGAGGCGCCGCAAGAGTAAGAGGTCACCATTACAGCGGAAGGAGTTGGCTTTGTGCTGACGGGAATGAAGCGACGGAGACGTCGCAAGAGTTAAAGATCACCACTGCGGCAGAGGGACTTGACTGGAGCGAAGCGATAGAAACAAGAAAAGAGCAAATAATCATCCCTGCGGGGAAAAGAAAGCGAGGAGAGTAATAGAATGAATTTACATAAAATAATACAGTCAGAGGCAGAAAGGCTTGAGAAAGAAATTCGTGAATTGCAGAAAAGACTGGAAAAGGCTCCTAAAGGATCACTGCGGTGCCACAAGAATGGAAGAACCTTCAGGTGGTATTTCATTGACGAAACAGATCATAGGGTAAAGGGGAAAAATGCAAAGCGCAAATACATTTCCAAAAAGACAGGACGCCCATTGGCAGAGAAGCTTGCAAGAAAAGCTTATGACAAAAGAAAACTGGTTGGCTGTAAAAAAGAATTAACTGCTCTGAAAAGATATCTGAACTGCAGTGAACCTGAAATGATGCCGGAGCAGCGTTATCTGAGTGAGAACTCTGGATTTAGGGAACTTCTTATTTCTGATATGACATTAGTGAACAAGGAATTAGAAGAGTGGAAAGCGGCTGGTTATCCCAGAAATCCGTTCTACCAGGAAAATCTGCAGGTCTGTTCTTCTGATGGAACTATGGTGAGATCTAAATCAGAGGCTCTAATTGCTTCGGAATTGGCAACGAATGGAATCCCTTATCGATATGAGTGCGCATTGGAACTCGAAGGGCAGACATTTTATCCTGATTTTACGATCAGACATCCTTTTTCGGGAAAAGTATTCATATGGGAGCATTTTGGAATGGTTGACCAAGAGGAGTATTTGGAACGCACACTGAAAAAAATCAGGGTATATCTTCGCAATGGCTTTATTCCTGACATTAATTTTATTATGACTTTCGAAACGCGTCTGGTGCCCTTGGGATACGATGCCGTTTTCCGGGTAATACAGGATTATTTTATGTAAGAGGATTAATCTTAAGGGGATTTATCTTAGGTTAACCTTTTTTACAATCAGGACTAGTGGTCCAGATCACTGTACTACAGATTATAAATATAAACTTATTAGAAATATAAACTTAAGAATATAAATGGTGAAGAATATTAACAGTTAAGGCAGTTAAGAGTATAAACAGTATAAAGAAGTGAATCCAAGCGGTGTGTTTAATATGCCGGTATCCCGGCTCGTGCCCTTCACATTCGGGTGGAGGGCACTTGTGAACTACGGAGTTTTGGCTGATTTTTGGATGCATACAGAAAAGGGCTTATGATATAATTTGCAATGGCTGCAGCTTATGACAAAGGACGGTTGTCTGGACAGGATGAGGGGGAAACGGAAGCTGTAAATCCAAGCGAAATCTCAGTTACGCTTCGCACTGCAGCGGCCTCAGTCGGGACACAATTCGTGCACGTACAATGGAAGAGCTGACGGCGTCCGCAGCCTTTTAGTCCACACATGCTTTCATTGCCTGTGCGCAGATTTTCATTTATCCGGAGAACAGGAAGAATGGATACTATTATCTGGTTAATCATAATGATACCCGTCAGTCTGTTATTTACCGGAATCGGGATTTATGCGTGGAGACGAGAGAAGCCGATGTGGTTTTGGTCAGGGAGTACGGTAAAAGAATCTGAAATCGCAGACATAGCCGCATATAATGGGGCAAATGGTTTCATGTGGATTGTTTTTTCTTTAATTATGTGGATCAGTACTGTTCTCGGCGCCTTAAATATGAAAGCGGGCGGTATTTTTTTGATGGCAGGCTGTATGATCGGAGTGCCGATTCTTCCGATTATTTATGGGAAGATTTATCGAAAATACAAGAAATGACCATGTACAGATGGAAAGCGCAATCAGGAAAAAACATGATGAGGACAAGAAATTACTGAGGACAAGCAATAGCTGAGGATAATAATAACTGAAGAATAATAATAACTGAGGAGGAGTGATAACTATGGTTAAGAGAAAGATCAGCATTACTGAATGCGCAAATACAGTTACTGAATGCCTGGAAAAAGGCGTGTTTCTCACGACAAAAGCCGGAGATAAGATCAACTCTATGGTCATAGGCTGGGGGCACATAGGGAGAATTTGGGAGAGGCCGGTCTTCATAACTTATGTTCGGGATAGTCGCTACACCTATGAGATGCTCAAACAAAATCCGGAATTCACGGTGAATGTTCCGATTAACGGCTTTGATCAGAACGCTTTCAGCATCTGCGGAACCCAGAGCGGAAGAGATATGGATAAAATCGCTGAAGCCGGGCTTACCCCGGTAGAACCGGAGGTCATAACGGTTCCGGGGATTCGGGAGTTTCCCCTCACGCTTGAATGCCGGGTGCTCTATAAGGAAGTGCAGGATGCATCTAAACTTCCTGAAGATATCCTTAAGCGATTCTATTCGGATCAGACATCAGACCACACCGCTTTTTATGGTGAGATCGTAGCGGCTTATATTATAGAATAATGGATTAGTGTTGCATCGAAGTTCATTATTTCGTTTCGTACCTATTCAATGCCATTAAGTTTAACACAAA
>DGRU01000038.1 GCA_002390025.1 Lachnospiraceae bacterium UBA4380 | reverse complement strand
CCATAACTGCTACGCAGCTGTTTGTGGTTCCCAGATCGATACCAATGATTTTGCTCATAATTTTCCTCCTTATTGTTACGAAATACTCGATAATAGGCGTTTGCTGACAAATAGCTTTTTCTGTAGTTTTTCGTTATTTCTGCTTTTTACTGTCTGAAGCTGTTTGTCTGTTCCTTCTTTTTCCTTTTATATAGTCAACACGGCGCTGCCGCGATTGATTTCCTACTGTACGACGCCGACCATGCTGTAGCGGATGACGGAGTCGTGATACTTGTAGCCCTTCTGGAACTCCTGGGCAACGGTGCCGGAGGGATATTCCTCGCTCTCCACCTGCATGACTGCATTGTGGAAGGCGGGATCGAATTCCTGTCCAACTGCCTCGATCGGTGTGACGCCCAGGTCCTCAAGCTGCTTTACCAGCTGGCGGTAGACCATTTCCATGCCGCTTGCCAGGGGAGATTCCTTCTCGTTCTCGGGAACTGCTGCAAGTCCGCGCTCGAAATTGTCCACGATGGGAAGCATCTTCTCGATGACGCTGCGCTCACCCATGGAGAACATTGCCTGTTTCTCCTTTTCTGTGCGCTTGCGGTAGTTTTCGAACTCGGCCATCTGACGCTTCACGCGGTCTTCCAGGCCTGCAACCTTCTCCTGCAGAGCTGCCTTTTCCTTGTCTGCCTTTTTCCGCTTGCTGAAAAAGCCTTTCTTTCCGCCGTCTGTATTATCTTCATCCGAACCCTCTTCGGGATCGTCCTCTTGTGTCTCTTCAGTGCCGGCCTCATCGGCCTCTGTATCGGATTCTGCTGTTTCCGTCTCAGGATCCTGTGCCTGAACGGCATCCCCTTCTCCTGAAGCCTCTTCTGTCACAGGGATCTCTTCATCCTGCAGAATCTCTTCCACTTTTTTCTCTTCCATGAAATATCGGCTTCCTTTCTGTCGTTTTTTCTTCTGTTAGCACTCACTCGTTTTGAGTGCTAACATCTTTCATTTGAGAGAATAGCACCCTAAAGGGCGGATGTCAACAAAGATTTATAAAGAATCTGTGAAAAGACATAAAGAAAAGAAATATGGAAAAGCACAGGGGAGTGAAAAAACCGCCCCTGTGCTTTTTTGTTGTTTCAGACTGTCTCTGTCTATTCTTTATCGAGCAAGACCGTGACTTCAGTCGCAGGATACACTCGTAAAAAAGGAAACCCGCTTCATCGCGCAAGGTCCGCAGGCCGGTCTTGAAAATCTTTTGTTACATTTCCTTGATCTCGATCCTCTTGATCTGCGGGATGCGGATCTCCGGAATTGTAAAGGGTTGGCCGGGGCTTGACACATCCGCATTCTGACCGGGATCTGCACCGGCATCTGCTCTGCCGGCCGGTTTATACAGGTCGCCCAGCTGTCCCATAATGTCCTGCATGACGCCGACGACCTTGTCGTAGTCCATGCGCTTGGGACCGATGATGCCGATCGTTCCTTTCATGCCTTCCCCCAGCTCATAGGTCGCTGTGACCACACTGCAGTCGCGCATGCGCGCCACAGGCATTTCCTCGCCGATATAGACCTGGATCCCGTTCTGGCCCTCGCTTGCAAGGGTCTCCTGCACGATACTGCCCAGGGCCTGTTTTTCCTCGAAGTCGCTGATGATCTCACTGGCGCGCTGATGGTCGGCAAGCTCGGGATACTTGAAAATGTTATTGGCGCCGCTGGTATAGATCTTGAGTTCCTCTTCGCTGCGGACGATCTCCGCCGCGGCATCGATGACATCATTGATGATCGCAGTATGAATGCCGGCGTTGCGCTTGATCCCCTCGATCAGGCCCAGAGTGATCTCCTCCACAGCCAGTCCGCAGAGGTTGGTGTTGAGCAGCATATTGAGCTTGAGCATGTTTTCGGCCGAGAGCTCTTCCTCAACAGGGATGACCTTGTTGCGGATCAGATTTCCTTCTATAACAATGACTGCGAGCACATTGTTTGGATCCACCTGGGAGAGCTGGATAAACTTGATCTTGCTGCTCCTGGTTGTCGGGGAGGAAATCATGGATGCATAGTTGGTGCTGGCCGCTAACGTCTTGGCGACCTTCTGCAGCAGGTTTTCGAGCTTGCCCTGTCTTTCCAGCAGAATATCCTGCATATCCAGAAGATGTTTCCGCTCATCCTGCAGCTCTTTGCGCTCGCTGCTGAGCATATCGTCGACATAGAGACGATAACCCGCATCCGTGGGAATACGTCCCGCGGAAGTGTGCGGCTGGGTGATCAGTCCCATTTCCTCCAGATCCGCCATCTCATTGCGGATCGTCGCACTGGACAGCTTCAGGTCCGTGAGCTTGGAAATGGTCCTGCTTCCGACCGGCTCGCCCGTCTCCAGGTAATTGCGGACGATCGCCTTCAATATTCTCATTTTCCGATCCGGTAATTCCATATCACGCCTCCTGAGGAGCTATTCGGCAGGCAGTGGAAGTCTGCCGCTCTGTGCATTTTCTCACAAATACTTTTCTCTTTAATAATAGAACGATCACGGTGATTAGCACTCCATTGGTTCAA
Organism: Lachnospiraceae bacterium UBA4380; assembly: GCA_002390025.1. Lineage (GTDB taxonomy): Bacteria > Bacillota > Clostridia > Lachnospirales > Lachnospiraceae > CAG-791. The sequence goes on along the minus strand of DGRU01000038.1, from coordinate 4,185 downwards.
GTGCTAATAAAACCTATTGAGAGAATAGCACCCTCTTCCGCGGATGTCAATAAAGCCTCAGGCGGCATATTTATCCATATTTATCTATATTCCTTCGTGTCTTTCCGTGAATTTCCAAGATTCTGTCTGATCATCCCGCCATGTGCGGCAGTTTTGCAGGTCTTAGTATTTCCGCAGCACATTTTCCGCAGCACCGTTTTCGCAACACCTTTTCGCGGCACCGTTTCCGCAGCTGTTTTCACAGCTCTATGTATTGTGACACTTCTGTGACAGTCCGTGCGATATACTCACATCATCAAATCAAAAACAACCCGCTTAAATGCGGACACATAGAACAGATAAGGAGAAAAAAGAAATGACTAACGATATCAGAAAAATAAATGAAGAAGAACTGAATCAGGTAGCAGGCGGTGTCGACGGATACTGCGGTCTGAATCCCAACGGACCCTGGACAACAGTAACCGGTCTCAAGAGCGGCTGGCTGGCACTCAGGAGTGATTACAAGTATGATTCCAGTAATGAGATCGGTCAGCTTTACAACGGCGACCGTGTCCAGATCATCGGCAATTCCGCAGATGCGGATCACGATTTTGACGGTCCCGGCCTTACATGGTATACATGGGTCTACTCCGAGAGGCTCAATAAGAGCGGATGGGTAAACAGCCGTTTCCTCGCCAACTGACCGATTTACAGCTTTCATCCCCTATATGATGAAGGACACGCCCGCAGATCCTGCGAGATGATCAGGTTTGTACGATGATCAGAAACGCGATGATAAAGAAAGCGGGAAGACCGGGCGGCAACTGAATACAGAAACAAGACTCCCTTCCGGACAGGCCGGAGAAATCAACATTCTCCAGTCTGCCGGGAAGGGAGTCTTTTTTTGTCTGCAGGCGCAAAAGCCGCCGTCAGGAAGCTGCAGGGCCGGCGGAGGCAGAGACCAGTTTTCCCTTTCGATAGATGATCAGGAAAATAACGAAGACATACGCGACGCTGATGGCAATATTCAGGGCCATCTGTGTCCTGAAGACAACCATCAGGATCAGGAAACTGAGCCCGATCACGCCGATGAACTCGTGGTACTTCATGTCGCAGGCACATTGCTTTTTGGCATAGATGTCCGCAAGGAAGAGAAATACGAAGTAGAGGATAAAGGAACCTGTGATAAACAGTGTCTTGGGCAGGATGGCCACCTCTTCCTGCCGCATAAATTCCAGTGCGACAGAGATATTGTTGAGGGCAAAGATCAAAAAGACATGGATCATCATATATCCCGTTCCGTTAGTCGTGATCTCCCTGTCCACGATCCGGTTGTAAAAGACCTCGTAGCTCAGGAAGAGTCCCACGACGATCAGGAAGGCCATCCCGGAAAAATACAGGGTATTTAAGGAAATCTTATCCTCAAAATAACCGGTGATGGAAATAATCATCTCGCCGAAAGTGAAGACGACATAGAGCATGGCCCTCTCGCTCAGATGGCTGAAATCCACAGGAATCAGCGAATTCACATCGCGGGAAAACAGGGTTGCGGCCAGACCGAACAGAATCGGCACATAGGCAATGGAAATCCCGAAATAACGATATACCAGCATGTGGACCAGGATCAGAGCGGCCTCTCCGAAAATGATCACGGCTTTGCGGGTCAGCTGGTCCAGCGCCCAGGGTTCACCCCTGTGATTGCGCATCTCAATCAGGTTCTGGGCGCCGATATTGACAAGGATCAGGAACCAGGCAATGCAGAACTGGTTGACGGAAGACCGCCAGCCGCTGCTGATTCCGTCCGCCATGTGATAGAGCAGATACATGTTGATGAACAGAAAAACATGATCCCGTTTTCCGTTTCTGCCGTATAGATTGATATAGAAAGTGCTGTAACTCCAGATCTGAATGATGGCAAGGGAGCACAGTACATAGGTCAGAAAGGTTCCGGCAGAGACGAATCCATTCTCAATATAATGTAAAAGCGAATTATTTCTGCCGATGAGGTATACAAAGATCAGGTCATAGATCAGTTCCAGATACTCGACCTTCTTTTCCTGTTGATCAATCATGTGTCTTCTCCAAAGTTGGGGCTGCAGCCTGTTCATTTGATGGATCTGCGGTTAGCTGATGAATTTGCAGTTATCTGATGAATCTGCGGTTGAAGCCTCTTTATTCGATGGCAGGGATCGCATTGAACCGCTCTCCCGCCCTGACCTCGCAACAGGACCTATTATAGCACAAAAGAATTATTCGAGTGTCCCCATCTTCCTGACCAGGTCTGCAAGTTCCAGGAAACGGTCCGCTTTCATGACCGCCAGCCCCTGGGCTTCATCTCCCAGCACCACCAACTGGTCGCCGGCAGATATGTCGAACAGCTTCCTCGCCCTGGCCGGGATCACAATCTGCCCCTTGTCACCCACCGTCACCATTCCAAACAGATGCTTGCCTTTGGGAGGCAGACCCAGACCAAGATTCTGCTCCGGCTCGTAATTCGCAAGGTCATCCAGAGAAACACCGAACAACTCTGCCAGAATCCTGCATTTGTCCAGATCCGGAACTGTCTCTCCCGATTCCCACTTAGCCACGGCCTGCCTGGTCACGCCGACCTTCTCCGCGACATCCTCCTGCGTCATCCGCCGCATCTTCCGCATCTGAATGAGATTATTTTTGAACACTTCTCTTCTCCTTTTTCTCCCCGCAGGGGTAATTTTTTTCCCACAGGAGTGAGCTTTCACTTTTGCCGCCGTCAGGCCGCTTCACTTTTGCGAAACAGCAGTGACCCTTTTCCCGTCACATCCTTTGGTCGTTTGCATCTCTGCCACACATGGGTGATCTTTTTATCTTGCACCTGCCCGGCCGCTTTCGTCCCGCCCATGCTGTTGGCCGGAACGGTATCCCAGCACCGCCCATCTGTAGCCCGGGATCCGGGATATGATCTCGTTTAACAGATATGCCCCCGCAAAGCCGGAAAACAGACTGAGCAGATAAACCGCCGGCGCGGGAAGAAGTCCCGGCCTGCCAACATACAGGCCCACAGAAGAGATGCCCAGATAGTGAAACACATACAGCCCGAAGCTTCGCTTGCTCATCCATCGAGTAAAGCGGTTGCTGAAGTCGCAGAACCTTGCCATCGCTCCCAGAAAGGCAAGAGAAGCAAAATATCCATATCCCAAAAACAGTACCGATCTGTTGGCCGGAACATCCGCATAATTTTCCCCGAAATACCGCAGGCAGAACATCGTGCCGAGTACTGCCGCAAGGGCTGCCGGCAAAAGGAAAGACCTTTTGAGAACATCAATGACTTCTTCATGAGACAGGACAAAGTAGCCCAGCAGAAAGACGAAGAAATACAGTCCGAACCTGTACACAACAATGACAGGCGTATTGAGGATCTGGCCGGACCCATAGACCGGTACTGCCATGGCAATAAGAACCGGCAGCACAGGCAGTCCCGGCTTCCCGCAGAGCTTTTTCCCATAGAGCTTCCACAGCCGGTCCCCCTCGATCCTGCGCACCGGGACAAGCAGCAGCGAAAACAGCCACAGGAGCTGAATGTACCACAGAACCCCGATCCCGCTCAGCACACAGATCAGTGCCTTGGCAAAGAAAGGTATGCCGGGTGCTCTCTCAAAGAGCCCTCCCAGGGAAACATTGACATATCCCTGTATAAACTGAAAAGCCAGGAGTCCGATCGTAGAAGGCACCAGATATTTTCCCGTCCTTCTCCTGACGAATTCCCCGGAAGTGTGTCCGGCCAGATCAAGCCTTGCGCTGATCCCGGAAACCATAAACAGCAGCATCATGAACCAGGGATATACAATGTACTGGTATACATCCCAATACTGCACGTCCAGATCCGTGATCTTTCCGGCGACACCCGGAATCCCTTCCGCATTGTACATATAGAATACGTGATACACGGCCACGATCACCGCCACGGCCCATTTGATATTATCCAGATAGTATTTTCTCATATATATCTCACCTTTGCAATTATTGTTAACACAATCATAAAGCCGGGACAGGCGGGTGTCCACCAACCAAACCTGACATTTACTCCGGGATTATGTCAGATTTAGTTGCGGGAAGATTTTGTTTCTGAGAAGATTTTGTTTCAGGCAGCGGTCAAGGGCTCCCCATAAATCTTGTAACCATGCGCAGCGTGGAATCATGCCTGAAGCGTAAGCGTCAAATAGTTGGTGT
>DGRU01000103.1:61505-64696 GCA_002390025.1 Lachnospiraceae bacterium UBA4380 | reverse complement strand
AGTTGTCGTGCCAACGGCACAGCTGGGTAGCTATGTCTGGACGTGATAAACGCTGAAGGCATCTAAGCGTGAAGCCCCCCTCAAGATGAGACATCACAAGACCCCTTGAAGACCACGAGGTGGATAGGCGCGAGGTGGAAGTACGGTAACGTATGGAGCTGACGCGTACTAATAGGTCGGTTGCTTATCCTCAAGTTCAGGTGGGAGAGCCGCAAGGCGTAACTCACCGGTCTTGATAAGCGACACTGCTCAGTTGTGAGATGTGCCCTTCTCTTATTCAGTTTTGAAGGTATGAAGTATCAAAACCCCGAAGCAACTTGCTTCGGGGTTTTTTGTGCGATGAGCCGCCAAGAGCATCACGTGCTTGCACAAAGATGCATTTGGCGGCCATTTCAGTATTTTCTTTTGCCTTGCGGGTCAAAAATGAGAAAGAATAAAAAGGATGAAGTATAAAAAAGGCTGCCGCGCCGACAGCCTTTTTTATACAGTTCCTTTCCGTCCTGATCGTGCCGGTAGGGGCACTCTGATACAGAGATGATACAGAGAATTGCATTGATGTGCAGATAACAACAGATAACAATTAGAATAGTATTGACAGGCATATACAAGGAACTAAAAACCAGGTTTATATTGTTTCCGCGGCAATTGCGCGCAGGATTTCCCGGGATTCATCCCGGGAGTATAATTCGTCCCGGGGGAAGTCTTTGAAAAAATTCCTGAAGGCCATAAGCACACCGGACTCATTGATATCGAAAAAGCACATTCCTTTTCCCGGTGTATAAAACGAGATGAAAAGGGCATTATCCATCACTTCAATTCCCAGCATACCCTCGGGCGCACTCAATTCTTTTTTGAGAACATGGTATTTGAGGTGAGGGTGGTCAGCTATTGCAAGCAGCATCTGACGCCTTTCCTGCTCGGTGAGAGGGGAATAGAATTCAGGAGGAACATCTGAGCAGCGTCCTGTTTTCAGAAAGGCGCGGAGACCGCTTTCAGAGAAGAAGGTGATCTCATTGAAGTCATCGCCGGAATATCTGCTGCGTATGGAATCTGCATATCCATAGATGATCTTTGCGATTGCCTCTTTGTTGTCCTGTTCCTGCGTGATTGCATCCAAGCGAAGGTGCTTTTTCAGGATGTCGTTGGTAAGGACAGGCAGGATGCAGGGGAGGGAAGAATAGTAATATTCCGTCTCTTCAAGTCTTCTGTTCCGGTTGACGATCGCATTGGACGCTTTTTCTATCAGTGACGCCACGTCCTGGAAAAAGAAGAACAGCTGAGGCTTGTCATCTTTCAGTGTTTTGAATTTTCTTCTGAAAGCCGCCACGTGATCCGGGTCAGACAGGACGATGGACTCTATGAGATCATCCGTGAAGAGTATTGCAGCCCCCTGGGTGATCAGAAGGTTTGTGTATACCGGAAACTGTCCGATTTCCTCCTGGCGGGTGTAATAGTAGGAGGGCTCATAATCAAAACCTTCCGCACACAGGCGCACTACCTTGAAGATGTTCTGAAGCAGTTCATGTTCCCCGATCCAGACCGAATCAGATGTAAACCTGCTGGATGACTTTGCTTCCCGAATGCGGTTTTCTGCCTCGGGTGGAATGTACATTGAATGTGCGAAAAAGCTGGGATTGAAGGGCTCTCCAATCGAGGTATAGGATGCTGACGGGATAAAAACGCCTTTATCTGAAGCAGACCCATCATTCTCATATACAGAAGTGACCGTGATGGGGATGAGGTGTTTTATTTTTAAAGCGCTGTTCCTCTTGCCTGCAGCAAGCAGCACATCCATGATGATGTTTATGCAGGCGCTCATTCTCAGATTGATTTCACTTTGCGGCCTTTCGCATTCCCGCAGGATTTCCTTTTGGATCCGCATGATCGTTTTGTTTCTCTCACTCAGGACAAGAGTTTCCCCGTGAAGGTCTTCTAAATGATCCGCATCAAATTGAACCATGGGTATTGCCGGGATTATGCCTGAAAATGATCTGATAAAAGAGCGGATATAGCGCCTCTCCCAATAAACGTGGGACCCCAGACGAGAACATTCGTAAGCTTCTGCCAGAGTCCCCTTTTCATCTGTTGTCAGCTGAAGGAACTCTGCCATTTTAGAGACAGTCTCTTTGTCTTTCGGAAGTGTCTTTCCTTTCAAAAAGCGGTACACTGTCACGCGGTCCAGGCCGCAGTAGCTTGCAATCAAGGGGGAATTGACGCCGATTCTTTTTGCATGAAAAGAAAGCAGCTCAGAGAAATAGCTCATACCGGTCTCCTTTGGGGATCTTTCCCCCTTCTACTGGTACATGGACGGCAATTACTCTGCTGTAAAAATAACTAGTTTATTATAATCACTTTTATAATATGATAAGGAGAAAAGCAAGGTGTTGCAGACCATGTTGCACGTGGTTTTGATAGTTACTTTGCGGACTGCCGCTTTTATCTGAATGTGCGCTGTATATATGCTGTTTATCTTCCGAATGTGCGCTGAATATATGCTGTTTATGTGCCGAATGTATGCTGAATATGTGCTTATTATGTGCTGTATATGTGCAGAAAAGGGCCGGCAGAAAATCCTGCGCAGCCCTTTGTGTTCAGGTTATATCAAATGGGGGATGAACCCCGCTTCCATAAATTGAAACAAATAGATACTTGAATACGGCAGTTTATGGTTTGGGGCTTATGGTTTGGTCTATGGTTTACAGATAGAAGTGTTCTACATCGATTTCGCCGTGATCTCCGATCCGGAGCATGGCAAAGCTGCAGATCTCATACTGGCCATAGGTGCGGATCGAGGCTCTGGGGTCTCCGACCAGGCAGCCGGGGTTGACCAGGCGGATTTTGCCCCATTGAGAACTGGTGTCCCGGAACTGATGTGTGTGCCCGAAGATGACCAGGTCGGCGTCCCAGATTCCGGCACGGCGTGAAAGCAGGCTGATGTCAGGAACATTGTATTCCTTGCCGTGGGTCATCAGAATGCGGCGGACGACATTTTCAGGACGTTTGAATGTATGCGGGGGGAAAGAGAGGCCGCGGGGCAGCTCTTCTTTTTTTGAAGGAGAAAAGATGGACAAGAGGCGCGACAGCGTCTTGCTCATGCCTGTTTCTGTGCCCCCGGTATCGGGAACGGAATCGTAGGTGAGTTCCGTCACTTTGCCGATGACGGGGCCGGCGGGGAGATCGGCGGGGAGATC